>CAZGKS010000181.1:0-4743 GCA_964526275.1 uncultured Methylobacterium sp.
AGCCAAAGAACTCCCGCACGGCCGCTGCGGCCGGCTTGGCATTGATCAGATCCTGCGGCATCACGGTGTTGATTTCCACCGAACTCATCCGCTCCTTGATCGCCCGCTCCATACGCATCAAGCCCATACGATATTGATTTTCCATCAATTCGCCCACCGAGCGCACGCGCCGGTTGCCCAGATGGTCAATATCGTCAATCTCGCCGCGGCCATCGCGCAGTTCCACCAACGCCTTGACCACCGCCAGAATATCCTCCCGGCGCAAGGTGCGCTGGGTATCGGGGGCATCGAGATCAAGCCGCATATTCATTTTAACACGCCCGACCGCCGAAAGATCATAGCGCTCTGAATCAAAGAACAGCTCGTTGAACATCTTGTCCGCCGCCTCAATGGTCGGCGGTTCGCCAGGCCGGATCACGCGGTAAATATCGAACAACGCCTCTTCGCGCCGCGAATTTTTATCGACATTCAGGGTGTTGCGGATATAGGGCCCAATATTGATATGGTCGATATCGAGTAACGGCAGGGTATCAATGCCTTCTTCCTCGAAAGTGCGCAACAAGGCAGCCGAAATTTCCTCGCCCGCTTCGGCATAAATTTCGCCGGTCGAGAGATTGACAATATCCTCGGCAACATATTGCCCAAGCATATCCTCTTCGCTGGCCCGCAAAAACTTGAGCCCCTTTTCAGCCAATTGCCGCGCCCGCCGGACATTCATCTTGTCGCCCGAAGCGATCACCACTTCGCCGGTATCCGCATCGACATAATCAAGGCTGGCCTTGAGATTTTTGAACCGCTCGACATCATAGGGCAGGCGCCAACCATCTTTGCCATAAAGCGCGGTGAGCGAGTTATAGAAAGCCCGCAGAATGTCTTCGCCATCCATCCCCAACGCATAGAGCAGCGAGGTTGCCGGAATTTTGCGTTTGCGATCAATCCGGGCGTGGACAATATCCTTGGCGTCGAACTCGATATCGAGCCACGAGCCGCGATACGGGATAATCCGCGCTGCGAACAGCAATTTACCGCTCGAATGGCTCTTGCCCTTGTCGTGATCAAAGAACACGCCCGGCGAGCGGTGCATTTGCGAAACGATCACCCGCTCGGTACCATTGACCACGAAGGTGCCATTGCGCGTCATGAGCGGCATATCGCCCATATAGACGTCTTGTTCCTTGATATCCTTGATCGATTTCGCGCCTGTATCCGGGTCGACATCAAACACGATCAAGCGCAGGGTCACCTTGAGCGGCGCCGCATAGGTAATGCCGCGCTGGCGGCATTCATCGACATCGAACTTTGGGGCTTCAAACGTATATTTGACAAATTCGAGCATCGAGACGCCCGAGAAATCGGAAATCGGGAACACCGATCTGAAAACGCTTTGCAAGCCCTCATCGGGACGCCCGCCCTTGGGCTCATCCACCATCAGGAATTGATCATAGGAAGCCTTTTGAACCTCAATAAGGTTCGGCATCTCGATCGCCTCGCGGATATTGCCAAAGAATTTCCGAAGCCGCTTGCGCCCCACCAAGGAGCTGGAATTGCCGGAGCGGGCTTTCAGAGCATTCGCCATCATCGTCCTCGTTCGCCTGATCTAACTAAACATCGGTTCCAAAACAGAAAATCCCTAAAGATCCCTGCCGCTTCTTCATGGGTTCATCCTGGCAGGCAAATGATTTCTGAACCGAGAAATCAACGCCCCGCCAAGCGAATAGTCGCAACCACAATCGTCACACCCTCAACCGGTCAGCCGCCCCGCGCAGTGCACCGCGCCAAACCCCTATCCGATCCTTACGCAAACCCTGCTTCCAGGGTTTGGCACAACGACCCACCGAAGCGGTGATACCGCTCGGGTCGAACGTTGCCGCATACCGGCAGCTTTGTTCACAAAACGCCCACCTGAACACCACGGATACACAGCACAAAGCTCCGTGAGCCCCTATTCTTGGCCCACAAATATCCTTGGCCCACCGGCATTCTCAGCCAACAAATATTCTTGGGCCGCACTCACTCCGGCCGCACTCACTCCGCGTGGGCAACCCGCCCATTCCCGCATACGCCCTTCTGGCAAACCCGGACACCAAAGCGCCCGCGCAGCAAAACGCTACGCGGGAGCTTGTGGCCGATGCGCCCGAAGGCCCAAAGTTACTTGAGTTCAACCTTGGCGCCAACCGCCTCGATCTGCTTCTTGATCTTCTCGGCTTCGTCCTTGGACACGCCTTCCTTCAGCGGCTTCGGCGCGCCTTCAACCAGATCCTTGGCTTCTTTCAGGCCCAGGCCGGTAATGGCACGCACTTCCTTGATGACTTCGATCTTCTTGTCGCCGGCGGCTGCCAGAACGACCGTGAATTCAGTCTTCTCTTCCGCTGCCGGCGCTGCTGCACCAGCCGGAGCCGCTGCAACCGCAACCGCTGCGGCTGCCGAAACGCCCCACTTTTCTTCAAGCATCTTGGCAAGGTCAGCCGCTTCAAGAACGGTCAACGCCGAAAGATCGTCTACGAGTTTGTTAAGATCAGCCATTTTATTCATCCTTTGGCAAAGTCAGGTTCGTTGGGCATGCCCGCTTGGGGGCGCCCGTTGGGGTTCACAGCGGGGTCAAAACCCCGCCTTTTCTTGTCTCAGGCGGCGTCCTTGTTGGCATAGGCCCCAAACACGCGCGCAAGTTTTGCAGCGGGTGCGGTGGACAATTGCGCAATCTTCGTCGCCGGAGCCTGTACAAGGCCGACGAGACGGGCACGCAATTCGTCGAGCGAAGGCAAGGTTGCCAACGCTTTGACACCATCGGGGTTGAGCACGGTTTTCCCCATCGCACCGCCAAGAATGACCAGCTTGTCATTGGTCTTGGCGAAGCTTGCGGCAACCTTGGGGGCGGCGACCGGGTCTTGCGAATAAGCAAGCAGGGTCGGACCCTTCATCAGTCCCGCGATGGAGGCAGCATCCGTGCCTTCCAGCGCAATTTTGACAAGGCGATTCTTCGCGACCTTAACGGAAGCGCCATTTGCCTTCATCTCCTTGCGGAGATTTTGCATATGCGCCACCGTGAGGCCGGAATAATGCGCCACAACCACCACGCCCGTTTTGGTGAAAACGGCGTTCAGCGTTGAGACAAGCGCTTCTTTTCCAGCTCTATCCACGTGGTTTCTCCGGAATGGGAACACGTTCCCGTTCTGCGCTCTGCCATGCAAGGCCCCGACACGCGGAAACCCGGCATAGCGGTTAGGGGCGCTGCAAACCCTTGAAACCCTGCCCCGCCAGCGAAAATCGCCCGCGCGTCCTGATCTCCTTGGCTTGCGCCAGACGGTTTCCCGCCCTGCGCCCGGCCTTCATATGCAAAGCATACAAAGACCTGCCTGTCCCCGAGGCGCAAACCCCGGCAAGAAACGAACCTGCCCTTGCGGGCAAACCTTCATCCCCCATCTATGCAGGCCCTTATGCCCGGCAAGGTCACAAGGGTCGACCGAAATTAAGAAAGACCGCCCCGGCATTGCCGCCAGAGCCAGAAAGCAAACCATGAACCCGCGATTCAACCGAATACGCCCCGCGCTCTGGCAGATAACCTCCCGCAAAGACCAAACCCCGCAAGAATACCCACCACAGCATAAGCCTCAAAAGCACCCTCGCCGCGCAAGCCACTATGGAACAAACCCCCACAGCCCACCAACCCAGCCCAAATGCCCATCATATCCTGTCTATCCGCACAGCAAGCGCCCGCAGCTCCGGAAGAGCCACCAGAATGCCCGCAAGCATCCTTTGAAGCGCAAACACCAAAAGGCGCCAGAAACCGGCGCCCCCTGCCTGCTGTTCACCCACCGCACACCCCCGAAGGGACACCCGGTACCCACCGCACCCTTCCCGTCTTCTGGCCAAAATCGCCCGTTAGGGCAGATCGAAAGGCCAGTTCAACACGAAAACCACGCCGGAATTTGCCTAAATCTTTCACCTGCAGTCTCGGACAGGGTGACCGATCGCCTGACCCCCTCCCCTTTGGCGGCACGAAAATCGCGCTTCCGAAAGGCTGAAGGCAAACCAGAGAACCAGCTCGCTGAACGGCACACCGCCCAGCGACAAAACACAGACGCAAGCGCCCATAATTCTGCACAGGGCAGGCTTTAGCCCCTCCTTCGCTGCAACGCAAGAGGCGCATTCAGCAAAGTGTTAAAAAATTTGCCGATGCAGGGTCAGGCCCCATTCAACAGGGAAGGTTGATCGCTTCGAAAAGGAAAGAACATCCCTTGTTTTACACGTGGATAGGGCGCTATTTCCTTCCTTTTCCAGCGATCCTCCGGATGCGATCAGGAGTCCTGACCCTGGCGCCATTCCCCTCGCCCGCTCTCTTAGCGCCCGCTCTCCTGCCGCCTGCTCTCTTGGCGCCCGCTCTCCTGCAAGGCCGCACGCCGCAACCCCTGGCGCGCCCTGCGCACATTGTTGTGGTGGCTGCCCCTCCGCACCCGCCTCCCCGGGCAAATCACCCGCGGCGCGGCACCAGAGGCGGGCCCCACAAACACAACAAGTCGATTTTTTTTTGGGGGGGGGCGAGCCATTGGACATGCCGACCGGAAAAACTTACCCGAGCCGCCCGCCAGAAAAGCCCGCCGTAAAAGCTTACATAGAGCATATCCAGCACACGAACTCATAAAAGGTGTAGCGGAATATGTGAAGACGTGGTCCCAGGTTCCGGGAAAAACCAGAGCTGGCTCGGTTTGTTTGCACTGTTTCGGGGCGTTTCCTAAGTGGATTCCT
>CAZGKS010000182.1:0-4695 GCA_964526275.1 uncultured Methylobacterium sp.
GAGAATGCGCCACTCCTTAGGTCGCACAGGAAGCGCCGCGCATTGGCTGCGGTCTTTGCCTTGAAGATGCGGATGAAGACCCAGCGGGTCGCGCGGTCGATAGCCATGCACAGGCCGCCGGTGCAAAAGGGGAACCATCACGGAGGGGTTTGGTCGCTCGCGCGGCGGCTTTACGAGCCAAATACACGCGCGCTGTGATCGGAGCGGGCGCCCTATCGGCTTCCGTGTCCCCGGAGGAGAAGCCTCCGACAGCAAGCCGCTTGAGCCCTTGATGGCCTTACCGCTCGACATGCCCCCAACCAAAACCTGTTCTTGCCGACGCGCGATACGATAGCGACGACAATCGGGGCAGTCTGCTGATCTGCTCGACAATCCCCGTCATCAAGCCGCACCCCACGCGCAAAGCCATGCCGCATTTCGACCGCGACGCCTACAAAAGACGCAAAGAGATCGAGCGTATGTTCAACAAAATGAAGTAGTTGCACCGCATCGTAACCAGATACGACAAAACGCGCTGCTCCTTTGCTGCCGTCATAAACCTTGCCGCAATCCGAATCTGGTTACCTGCCTTCGTCCACAGAACCTAGAGCATGCTGCGATAAAGTGGGCACTGGTTTATCGCAAAAAAGCATGCGAAAAT
This sequence comes from uncultured Methylobacterium sp., assembly GCA_964526275.1. Classification (GTDB taxonomy): domain Bacteria; phylum Pseudomonadota; class Alphaproteobacteria; order Rhizobiales; family Beijerinckiaceae; genus Rhabdaerophilum. Next base: position 641 of record CAZGKS010000182.1, read on the forward strand.
AAAAAGAGACGAGCAGGATGTGCTTCCGTATGAACGCATTCTGCTCTAAGAGCGTTTCCAGCGATGGTTGAATCGCCTGAAACGCTCTATCTCTTTGTTTTAACGCATTCCGGACGCGAAACCGGTTCCAACGATCGCTGGAATTGCTCTAAGAGCGCGCGATCGGATGTGTGTTGATCGCATACCGCTCTATCGTCGCCCCTCTATCGCCGCCCACCGAGCAAGCTGCCGAGCACCCCGCGCACAATGGCCGTGCCGATCTGGCGACCAACGGAAGAAGCCACCGAGCGCGCGGCCGAGGTCACGATCTTGCCGGCAAGGGAAGGCGTCTCCCGGCCCGCATTACGCCCACGTCCTGCAGGGGCGGCTTGCGCATCGCCCCCCAGCAACCCGCCCAGAAACCCGCCAATACCGCCTGCAGGGGCATTGGCCTGTTCGGCGCGCTTGGTGAGCAATTCAAACGCGCTTTCTCGGTCGATGGTCTGGTCATATTTGGCGCCAAACGGGCTTTCGCGCATCAAGGCGGCGCGTTCTTGCGCGGTGAGCGGCCCCACCCGCGCAGCAGGCGGCGCGATCCAGCTGCGCTCCACCACCGCAGGGGCGCCCTTGCCTTCGAGCATGGAAACCAATGCCTCCCCGACCGCCAAAGTGGTGATCGCGTCACTGGTCGAGAATTTCGGGTTGGCGCGAAAGGTTTCCGCAGCGGCCCGGACCGCTTTTTGTTCGCGCGGGGTGAAGGCGCGCAAGGCATGCTGCACGCGGTTGCCGAGCTGCGCGCTCACCTTGTCGGGCACATCGAGCGGGTTCTGGCTGACAAAATACACGCCAACCCCCTTTGAGCGGATAAGCCGCACCACCTGCTCGATACTCTCAACGAGCGCTGCGGGCGCGTTATCGAACAAAAGATGCGCCTCATCGAAAAAGAACACCAGCTTGGGTTGCGGCAGGTCGCCCACTTCCGGCAGGTTTTCAAACAATTCGGAGAGCATCCACAACAAAAACGTGGCGTAAAGCCGGGGCGATTTCATGAGCTTGTCGGCGCTCAAAATATTGATATGCCCGCGCCCATCGGCGTCGGTTTTCATGAAATCGGTGATATCAAGCGCCGGTTCCGCAAAAAAATGCACCGCGCCCTGGTTTTCAAGCGTGAGCAATTGCCGCTGGATAGCCCCCACGGAAGCCGAGGAGACATTGCCGTAAGCGGCCTGCAATTGCGCTTGCAGATCCTTGTTTTCGCCCAATTCCGCGAGCAGGGCCCGCAAATCCTTGAGATCGAGCAGCAGTAGCCCCTGTTCATCGGCATAGCGGAACAGGATATTGAGCACGCCCTCTTGCACCTCATTGAGATCGAGCAGGCGGGCGAGCAGCAGCGGCCCCATTTCGGCAATGGTGGCGCGGATGGGGTGGCCCTGTTCGCCAAACAGATCCCAGAAAACGACCGGAAACTGATCCGGCTTGTAAGGCAGGCCAAGCTCCTGGGCGCGTTTTTCAAAGGCGGGCTGGTTGCCCCCCATCGCGCCCACACCAGACAGATCGCCCTTGATGTCAGCGGTAAAAACCGGCACGCCGATGGCCGAAAATCCTTCGGCAAGGCGTTGGAGGGTGACGGTTTTGCCGGTCCCGGTTGCGCCGGTAATCAGGCCGTGGCGATTGGCCAGCCGCAACAAAAGGTGCTCGGTCTTGCCCTCGCTCTTGCCGACAATAATGGTTTCATCTGTCATGCTCGCCCCCGATAAGCCTTGATTTACGCCGTGGATACCATTTCATACGCCAAGGTGCCAGCAAAACCGCAAACCACGCCGCAACCATCCAGCGATAGCCGAAACATGCTGCAATAAACGGGAGGCCAGTTTATCGCAAAAACAGGCGCAAAGGAAAGGCGGAGAGCAGGAGGCTATTTTATTTGACGCATCGTGCGCTACGCACAAAGATCCCCGCAAGCGCGCCTCAATCGTGGCCGTGGGCATCCTCGTTGATGGTGATCGTCCGCATTTGCGAAAAATCGACCGCAACCGGCTGCTGCGCCTTTACCATCTGCATCTGATAGGTCTTGATCACGTGTTCAAGACGGCGAAACACATCTTGATACACCGCGTCATCCTTGGCCATATTGAGCGGCTTCAGGCAAAATTCGATAATTTCCTTCGGGCGGTCAAATTTCTGCGTCATGGGTGTCTCCTGCGAAGGTTAAAAACGGGGTAGGCGCGTGGGCCATAGGGGGAAATTCCCCCCTTATGCGGGTCGTTTGGGGCGCGTTCGGTTAACGCGCCTTGGGCGCGGCGGCTTTCACCGCTGTATCGACATGCGCTTCAAAACGCTTGAAGTTATCGGCAAACATCCCCACCAGCTTGTCGGCGGTTTTGGCAAAAGCGGCTTTATCCTTCCACGTTTCGACCGGGTTCAGGATCGCACCTTCTACCCCATCCACCGCGACCGGCACGTTCATGCCAAAATTGGGATCCGGACGGAACTGCACCTTGGCGAGCGAGCCATCGAGCGCCGCGGCCAACAGGCGACGCGTCACCTTGATCGGCATGCGCGCGCCGGTGCCATAAGCGCCGCCGGTCCAGCCGGTATTGACCAGCCAGCAATCCACCTTGTGCCGGGCGATCAGATCGCGCAGCAGATTGCCATATTCGCTGGGGTGACGCGGCATGAACGGCGCCCCGAAGCAAGTTGAGAACACCGCTTCTGGCTCCGTAACGCCTTTTTCGGTACCCGCCACCTTGGCGGTATAACCGGAGAGGAAATGATACATCGCTTCTTCCGGGGTCAGCTTGGCGATAGGCGGCAACACGCCGAAGGCATCGCAGGTCAGCATGACAATGTTTTTGGGGTGTCCCGCTTGCCCGGTCGCGGAAGCATTGGGGATGAAATCGAGCGGATAGGCGCAGCGCGTATTTTCGGTTTTCGAGCCGTCATCGAAATCGGGGCGGCGCGTTGCAGCGTCCACGACCACATTTTCGAGCACCGTGCCAAACCGCTGCGTGGTCGCGTAGATTTCAGGCTCAGCTTCCGCCGAAAGCCGGATGGTCTTGGCGTAGCACCCGCCTTCAAAATTGAAAATACCGTCCGGGGACCAGCCATGCTCGTCATCGCCGATCAAGGTGCGGGCCGGATCAGCGGAAAGCGTGGTCTTGCCGGTGCCGGAAAGGCCAAAAAACACCGCCGAATCGCCTTTGGGGCCAACATTGGCGGAGCAATGCATCGGCATCACGCTGGCTTCCGGGAGGGCGTAATTGAGATAGGTGAAGACGCTCTTTTTCATCTCCCCAGCATAAGATGTACCGCCGATCAGCACGGTTTTGGAGGCAAAATCAACCGCAATCACGGTCTGGGTGCGGCAGCCATGGCGCGCCGGATCCGCCTTGAAGGACGGCAGATCCACAATCGTCATCTCGGCGGCAAAGCTTTCAAGCTCGGCAGCGGGCGGGCGAATGAGCAAATTGCGGATAAACAGCGAATGCCAGGCATATTCGGTATAAACCCGCACTTTTACGCGGTTTTTGGGGTCTGCGCCGCCATAAAGGTCTTGCGCGAACAAATCCTTGCCCTGCGCATGGGCTTTGAAATCGGCCAGCAGATTGGCAAAATGGTCAGGGCGCATGGCGTTGTTGTTATCCCACCACACCCTGGTTTCGGTGAGCGCATCGCGCACAACGAATTTATCCTTGGGGGAGCGCCCCGTATGCACGCCCGTTTCTGCCAACAAGGCCCCGCCAGCGGTCAGTTGCGCTTCGCGGCGCTGCAACGCTTCTTCATAGAGCGCAGGCGCTTCCAGATTGAGGAAAACGCGCGCAGGCTCAGCAAATCCAAAGGTATTTGCGCCCAGTTTGGGGTTAAAGCGGCCTTTGGTTTCCATAGCAGTTCCTCTTTGTTATCGCGCATTTCTTGCGCATAGCAGGAATCGCGGATCATGCAATCCGCTCTTGGGAGGGGGAGGCAAAACATTTCTGGCGGTTGTAGGCCGCCTTGGCGCAAAGGCCCGGTTCACCGGACCAGAATATTGCGGAACTGCCAGGGATCGCTGGTATCGATATCTTCCGGGAACAGGC
>CAZGKS010000183.1:0-2827 GCA_964526275.1 uncultured Methylobacterium sp.
ATCTGGGGCTATCTCGACGATGCCGCCAGCCCCGCCCGGCTGGCGGCGGGCCGTACGGCTTTAGCTGAAACCAACGATTTTCTGCGCGCCGTGGAGCGCCAAACCGGGGTTGATAAACGCGTGGTGCTTGGTATCTGGGGCATGGAAACGCATTTTGGCGCCGCAAAGGGCAACAAGGATGTGCTGCGCTCGCTCGCAACCCTCGCCCATGCCCGCTACCGCGATGATTTCTTCCGCGAGGAATTGCTGGTCGCCCTCACCCTGATCGAGCAAGGAGTGGTCGCGCGCGAGGCCATGCGCGGTTCATGGGCGGGCGCCATGGGGCACACGCAGTTCATGCCGTCATCCTATGCGCACTATGCCGTCGATGGCGACGGCGATGGCGCGCGCGATCTGATGGGGTCTGCCGCCGATGCGCTGGCCTCCAGCGCGCATTATCTCAAGGCCAAAGGCTGGCAGGCGGGCGTGCCTTGGGGCGTGGAAGTGCGCTTGCCCGCCGGGTTTGACCTCAAACAAGGGCTCGACGAAAAACCGTTCGCGCGCTGGGCGAGCGCTGGGTTTGTGCGCGCCGATGGCCGCGCTCTGCCGCCCAAGGGCACCGCACAGCTTTATTTTCCCGCAGGGCGTCACGGCCCTGCCCTGCTGATCACCGAGAATTACCGCGTGATCAAAAGCTACAATTCTTCCGATGCTTACGCGCTTGGGGTCGCGCATCTGGGGGATAGGCTTGCAGGCGCTGGCGCGTTCCATACCCCATGGCCGCGTCAGGCCAAGCGCCTTTCAAGCGAGGCGGTCAAAACCCTCCAGTCCCGGTTGATCGCGCTGGGGTTGTTGCAGGGCAAAATCGATGGCCGCATCGGCGAGCAAAGCCGCAACGCCATAAAACAGGCGCAGCTACGCTTCAATTTCCCGCCCGATGGCTACCCGGATGCCGCGTTGCTGGCGCGGCTCAAAACGCCTTGACAGCTTGGAAGGGCGTTTGCGGCGGCGTTTTGGGAGGGGGGGAGAGCTACATTTGGGCATGGCAAGGGCCACGCTCTCCCAGCATGGAAGCCCGCTAAATCGTGACCTGCGTGCCCAGTTCCACCACGCGCCCGGTGGGGATATGGAAGAAGTCTGTGGCATTGGCGGCGCTGCGGGCCAGGAAAATATACAAATTATCCTGCCATAACGGCATGCCCGAATGCACCGAAGCCTTGAGCGTGCGCTTGCCAAGGAAAAACGAGGTCTGCATGATGTCAAAATCCAGCCCACGCCGCCGCGCCAGTGCCAGAAAATGCGGCACACGCGGGTTTTCCATATAGCCCACCCGCACCTGAATGCGTTTGACCTCTTCGCTTAGTTCATCGATCACCAGTTTCTGGTCGTCCGGCACGCGCGGGGTTTCCACCGTATGGATGGTGAGGATAATATTCCGCTTGTGCAAGACCTTGTTATGCTTGAGATTATGCAACAAGGCGCCGGGCGCGGTGTCGGGATCGGAGGTCAAAAATACCGCTGTACCGGCAACCTTGACCGGTTTTGAGCGCTCCAGCATGCGCAGCAGATCGAGCAAGGGCAGGGAATCCTTGCGCGATTTCTCATAGACAATGCGCGTGCCCCGCACCCAGGTCCACATGAGGATGATCAGCAGGGCGCCAAACATCAGCGGCATATAGGCGCCATCCGGGATTTTGAGGCAATTGGCGCCAAAAAAGATCAGATCAATCGCCAGAAACGGCACACCAAAAATCGCCACCAACCAGCCCGGCCATTTCCATACCCGCGCCGCGACAATAAAAAACAGCCCGGTATCGGCCAACATCGCGCCCGTAACCGCAATGCCATAGGCCGAAGCAAGCGCGCTCGAATTGCGGAAAAGCAACACCAGAACCAGCACGCCAATGGCCAGCATGGTGTTGATTTGCGGAATGTAAATCTGCCCCAAAGTCGTCTCGGAAGTATGGCGGATGGTAATGCGCGGCAAAAGCCCCAATTGCACCGCCTGCTGGGTGAGCGAAAACGCGCCGGTAATCACCGCTTGGCTCGCAATCACGGTCGCAAAACCTGATAAGATCACCAAGGGCAGCAAGGCCCAGCTTGGTGCCAGCAGAAAAAATGGATCGCTGATGGCCTTGGGATCCTCAATATTCTGGAGCACAAACGCCCCCTGCCCCAGATAGTTGAGCGCCAGAGCTGGCAGCACGAAGGCCAGCCAGGCAAGACGGATCGGGAAGCGGCCAAAATGCCCCATATCCGCATAAAGCGCTTCTGCCCCTGTAACTGCCAAAAACACCGAGCCCAGCACCAGAAGGCCGATCACCCCGTGGCCAGCCACAAACTCTGCCGCATAATAGGGGTTGAAGGCCTTCAAAATCTCGTAATCATCCGAGATATGCATGATCCCAAGCATTCCCAGAACCCCAAACCACACCACCATGATCGGGCCGAAAAACCGCGCGACATTCTCGGTGCCGCGGCTTTGCACATAAAAAAGCGCCAGCAACACCGCAATCGCCAACCCCATCACGTAGGTTTGGTCCTTGAAAACTGGAAAAATCAGCTTGAGCCCTTCTGCGGCAGAAAGCACCGAAATGGCGGGCGTGATGATCGAATCGCCATAAAACAACGCTGCACCCAGCACGCCGAGCAAAAACACCCCGGTCGAGCGCCGCCCCATCGCCTTTTGCGCAAGCGCCATCAGCGAGAGCGTGCCGCCCTCCCCCCGGTTGTCGGCGCGCATGATAAACACCACATATTTGAGCGTCACCACCACCATCACCGCCCACAAAAGCAGCGAGACAATGCCGATAACCTCTGCGCGCTCCAGGCCATCCTTGGCGGCGTG
>CAZGKS010000183.1:2837-4694 GCA_964526275.1 uncultured Methylobacterium sp.
TTTAAGGGCATAAAGCGGCGATGTGCCAAGATCGCCATAGACCACGCCCACCGAGCCAACCGCCATCGCGGTGATCCGCCGCCAGCCTTTGGGCTCGTGGCCGTGATGCGGCTCGTGCCCCTTAGAGACATGGTTCGCATCGGAGGCATAGGTGCTGGTATCTGCACCCAGCGCTTGTGCGCTCTTGGGCCCGCTGGTCGTTGTTTCTGGGTTTGGAGAAATCGGCTGCGTCATGATCGCACCTTAGTTACGCCCCCCAGCCAAAGCAGGCCAGAGCTGGCGGCTTATAGCGCCAAGCACCGGCGACGGATAGACTTATTTTTGCCTTTTTCAGGCACAACCTTTTATGCGCCCTTGTCCTCTGGCCGCGCGCATGAACACGTTGTCTTGAAAAACCAACGGCAAGACCAACGGCAAGACGGGCCTTCTTTGCGTAAAGAAGGGCTTTTCGGCGCGGCGCAATTGGCTTAAAGGCTTTTTGTTGGATGCTTGCACAGGATGCTGATCATGGCCGCGAATGCCCCCTCGACCCTTTACGATAAAATTTTCGATGACCATGTGGTCGATCGCCAGCCCGATGGCACATGCCTGCTCTATATTGATCGCCACCTTGTGCATGAGGTCACCTCACCCCAGGCCTTTGAAGGCCTACGCCTGACCGGGCGCAAGGTGCGCGCGCCGCAAAAAACGCTGGCGGTGGTGGATCACAATGTCCCCACATCGGATCGCTCGAAGGGCATTGCGGAGCAAGAATCCCGTATTCAGGTCGAAACCCTTGCCCAGAACGCCGCTGATTTCGGCATCGAATATTATTCCGAGCGCGATAAACGCCAAGGCGTTGTCCATGTTATCGGCCCAGAACAGGGCTTCACCCTGCCCGGAACCACCATTGTATGCGGGGACAGCCACACCTCTACCCATGGGGCTTTCGGTGCGCTCGCCCATGGGATCGGCACGTCAGAGGTCGAGCATGTGCTCGCCACCCAAACGCTCATCCAAAGCAAGGCCCGCAATATGCGCGTCGAGGTTGGCGGCACCTTGCAAAACGGCGTCAGCGCCAAGGACATCGCGCTCGCCATTATCGGGGAGATCGGCACTGCGGGCGGCACCGGCTCGGTGATCGAATATACCGGCAGCGCGATCGAAGCCTTGAGCATGGAAGGGCGGATGACCGTCTGCAACATGTCGATCGAGGGCGGTGCCCGCGCCGGGTTGATCGCGCCGGACCACAAAACCTATGCCTATCTCGAAGGGCGCCCCAAAGCGCCCAAAGGCGCGCAATGGGATGAAGCGCGGCGCTATTGGGATAGCTTGCGCACCGATGCCGAGGCGGTTTTCGACCGCGTGATAACGCTCAACGCCCATAACCTGCCCCCCATCGTCTCGTGGGGGACCAGCCCCGAAGATGTCATCTCGATTGGTGGCGCGGTCCCCGATCCGGCAAGCATTGAAGATGCGGTCAAGCGCGAATCCAAGCAGCGCGCGCTCGCTTATATGGGCCTCACCCCCGGCACGCGCATCACCGATATCGAACTCGATGTGGTGTGGATCGGCTCGTGCACCAATGGCCGGATCGAGGATTTACGCGCAGCGGCCAAAATTCTCGAAGGCAAGCGCGTCTCGGACCGGCTGGCTTATGCCATGGTTGTGCCCGGCTCTGGCCTTGTCAAGGAGCAGGCCGAGGCGGAGGGGCTCGATAAAATTTTCCTCGCTGCCGGGTTTCAATGGCGCGAGCCCGGCTGCTCGATGTGTCTGGGTATGAACCCGGACCAGCTTCAGCCCGGCCAGCGCTGCGCCTCTACCTCCAACCGCAACTTTGAAGGGCGGCAAGGTTTCAAGGGCCGCACGCATCTGGTC
>CAZGKS010000184.1:0-208 GCA_964526275.1 uncultured Methylobacterium sp.
CCCTCGCACAGGCCCGCGATGGGCTTGCCACCGGCGCTTTTTCAGCGCGCGAACTGACCCAGCATTGCCTGGCCGCCATGGAAGAAGCGCGCGCGCTCAATGCCTTCGTGCTGGAAACGCCAGAGGTCGCCCTCAAAATGGCCGATAAGGCAGATGCGGCCCGTAAATCCGGCACAGCCGGGCCGCTCAATGGCATCCCTTTGGGCGT
>CAZGKS010000184.1:218-4686 GCA_964526275.1 uncultured Methylobacterium sp.
ACCCAAGGCATCCGCACCACGGCCTGTTCGCGTATTCTTGAGAACTTTGTCCCCGCCTATGAATCGCACGTAACCACCAATCTGTGGCGCGATGGCGCGATTCTGCTCGGCAAGCTCAATGCCGATGAATTCGCCATGGGCTCCTCCAACGAATCAAGCGCTTTTGGCCCGGCCGTCAACCCGTTCCTGCCCGCACAGATGGACCCCGCCAGCGCCCGCGCAAAGCTGGCAGGCGACAAAAAAGGCCTGCTCGTCCCTGGCGGATCTTCGGGCGGTTCGGCTGCGGCGGTTGCCGCCAATCTGTGCCTTGGCGCAACCGCAACCGATACCGGCGGCTCCATTCGCCAACCCGCCGCCTTGACCGGCACGGTCGGGATCAAGCCCACCTATGGCCGCTGCTCGCGTTGGGGCATTGTCGCCTATGCCTCCTCGCTCGATCAAGCGGGCCCGATCGCCAAAACCGTACGCGATTGCGCCATTTTGCTGCACTCCATGGCGGGGCATGATCCCCGCGATTCAACCTCCGCCCCCAATCCGGTGCCGAATTTCGAGGCCGCGATTGGCGCTTCCGTTGCCGGTAAAGTCATCGGCATCCCCAAGGAATACCGCGTGGAGGGCATAAGCGCGCAAATCGAAACCCTGTGGCAGCAGGGCGCCGATATGCTGCGCGCGGCAGGCGCCAAAGTGGTGGAATGCTCGCTCCCGCATACGCGTTACGCGCTGCCCGCTTATTATATTGTCGCTCCGGCGGAGGCTTCCTCCAACCTGGCGCGCTATGACGGCGTGCGCTACGGGCTGCGCGTGCCGGGCAAGGACATCGTGGAGCTTTATGAAAAAACCCGCGCGGCAGGCTTCGGGCGGGAGGTGCAAAGACGGATCATGATCGGCACTTATGTCCTCTCGGCGGGCTATTACGATGCCTATTACCTGCGGGCGCAAAAAATCCGCACCTTGATCAAGCGCGATTTCGAGCACGCCTATGCCGCCGGCATCGATGCGATCTTGACCCCCGCCACCCCCTCGCCCGCTTTTGCAATCGGCGCTATGGGCAACACAGACCCCGTGGAAATGTACCTCAACGATATTTTCACGATCACGGTCAATATGGCCGGGTTGCCGGGGCTGGCGCTGCCCGGTGGGCGTGATACCGCAACCGGCTTGCCGCTGGGGCTGCAACTGATCGGCCGCCCGTTCGATGAGGAAACCCTGTTCTCGCTGGGTGCGGTGATCGAAGATCAGGTCGGGCGAATAACTGCGCCGCCATGGTGGTAACATCTTTGTAACCGGGGGGGGTGAACAACCTCCCGGTTGCCGGGCTCAGGAAGGATTTTGACGCAAACATATCAAATTCCTATCTCTTGATGAAAAACATTGTTTGCTCTTGATAATACCGCCAGAAGCAAAAACGCTGCAACATCCATCTGGTCGGGGGAGAAGCCACGAGCCTCCTCCCACCTCGCCAAGGACCATACACAAGACAAACGTTTCCCCCTTGACAGGGGATATTCTCTTTGCAATATAAATGTTACGTTATAACATAATTATCGCCCCCATATTCCTGGATTCCCATGTCGCATCCGCCTTCCCATGCACATCCCTCGCAGCCTTCTCATGCTCATGCTCATTCCCATGCGCACGCCCCTCCGCTGCACGGAGGATCCCCCACGGATGTCGGGCATCGCGCCGCTTTATCGCCAGTGCTCCCCCCTGTTTCCCGAGCACTAACCCCGGTTTTCGCCCGCTCCGCCACGCACCGCCTGGTGCGGATCGTGCCGCTGGTGGCCATCTTGTGGCTTCTGCTGGTCTGGATCGGGTGAGCGATGGGCAAGGCCGTTACCTTCACCAATCTTACGCTGGGTTATACCCGCCATCCGGCGGTGCATCATTTGCACGGACAGATCCTTGAGGGCGAGATGCTGGCGATTATCGGCCCCAATGGCGGGGGAAAATCGACCTTGCTCAAAGCGATTGCTGGCCGCATCCGCCCGATGGAAGGGGCGATAAAGATCGGGATTTCGCCCCTGGCCTATATGCCGCAACTAAGCGATATCCAGCGCGATTTCCCCATTTCCGCCTTTGATTTCGCCCTTTCCGGCGCCTTCAACCGTCGCGGCCTGTTTGGCGCCCTAACCCCGGAAGATACCGCCCGCACCCACGATGCTTTCGCGCAGACGGGCCTCACCGGGCTCGAAAAGCGTGCCTTGCGCACTTTGTCCGGGGGGCAGATGCAACGCCTGATTTTCGCCCGGCTGATCGTGCAAAATGCCGCACTGATTATCCTCGATGAGCCCTTTACCGCCATCGACCCCCAAACCCTTGAAGATCTTCTGCCCCTGCTGCATCAATGGCATAAAGAAGGGCGCACCCTTGTCACGGTGTTGCATGATCTTGCGCTGGTGCGCGCGCATTTTCCCCAAACCTTGGTGCTGGCGCGTGAGGTTGTGGCCTGGGGCCCCACCCAAACGGCCCTGAGCGAGACCAGTTTGCACGCCGCGCACGCCTATATGGCGCAAGCGTCCCAACCTGCTGTGCAGTGCGAAAGGCAAGCGGGATGATCGAGCTTTTCCTTACGCCCTTTATCGAGTTTTCCTTCATGCGCAAAGCCTTGCTGGGCGGGTTGGCACTCTCGCTCGCCGCAGGCCCTATCGGCGTTTTTTTGATGCTGCGCCGCATGAGCCTGATCGGCGATGCCATTGCCCATGCCCTGTTGCCGGGCGCTGCATTGGGGTTTCTGATCGGCGGGCTTTCGCTGGGCGCCATGACCCTTGGCGGGCTGGTGGCTGGCATGGGGGTTGCGCTGCTCTCGGGCGCGATTTCCCGCTCCACCTTGATCAAGGAAGATATGGCGCTGGCCGCGTTTTACATTCTCGCACTGGCGTTGGGGGTGGTATTGCTGTCGGTGAACCGTACGGGGTTGGATGTGCTGGGCGTGCTGTTTGGCTCGATCTTATCCCTCGACGATCCCACCTTGGTCTTTCTGGTCAGCGTTGCGACCCTCGTTCTAGGCGCCCTCGCCGTGCTCTATCGCGGGTTCATTCTGGAATGCCTGGACCCCGGCTTTGCCGCAGGCGTGCATACCCATAGCGCGGCGCTGCATTTTGCGCTGCTGGCCCTAACGGTGCTGACCATGGTGGCCGGGTTCCACGCGCTGGGCACGCTCTTGGTGATTGGCCTGATGATGCTGCCTGCCGCCAGCGCCCGGCTGTTGTGTGATCACATCACCTCCATGATTTTGGTGAGCATCCCGATTGCGTTTGCCAGCACGTTTTTCGGGCTGTTGTTATCGTTCCATGCGCAGTGGCCATCTGGCCCTGCGATCATTCTGGTCGCAGGGCTGTTTTATGGCCTTGCCTTGCTGGTTGGGCCCTATGGGTTCGGCCCCAAACTCTTTCCCCGCAAACATCTGGAGCATTGATCGTGTTGAAACCATGGTTGTCCCTTGTTACCCTCCTAAGTGCAAGCCTTCTAAGCGCAAGCCTTGTGCAGGCTCAACCTGCGCCCCCCGCGTCAGCGCCGTTGCGTATCGTGGTTTCGCACGCCATTCTTGCGGATATTACGCGGGAGATTGCCGGGCCGAGCGCGCAGATCACCGCGCTGGTTGGCGCGGGGCAAGATGCCCATGTCTATCGGGCTACCCCGAACGACGCCGCCAAGCTGAAACAGGCGGAGCTGATTCTTGTCAGCGGTTTGGGGTTTGATCCCTTTATGGATCGGCTGGTTGCGGCTTCTGGTTCAGCTGCGAAAATTCTCACCTATGCGCAAGCGATCACCCCTCTCCCGGCGCCAGCAGAAAACGCCCGCGCTCACAACCACGGCCATGGCAAAGCCCATGCACCCGGCTCGCCAGCCTATGATCCGCATTTCTGGCAATCCCCGCGCATCGTTCAAGCTGGCCTGCCTGCGCTCACGCACGCTTTAAGCGCCCTGCGCCCGCAAGAAGCTGCGGCCTTTGCCGCCAGAGCCGCAACCTACAGCGAAAAACTGACCGCCTTGAGCGCCAAAATCACCCAGCTTTTAGCCCCTATTCCGCCCGAAAAGCGGCTGGTGGTGACAAATCACGATTCCATGGGCTATTTTGCCGCTGAATTTGGCGCAACCTTCCATACCCTGCAAGGTCTCTCCACCCAAAGCGAGGCCTCCGCGCGCGATGTCGCCCGTATCATCACCCTGGTGCGCGCCAAAAAGGCGCGGGCGGTGTTTGTGGAAAACCTGTCTTCCCCTCGCCTGATCGAACAAGTGGCGCGGGAAAGCGGCGCAAAAATCGGCGGCGTGCTGTTTACCGACACGCTATCCGATGACAAAGGCCCCGCGCCCACCTATATCGCTTTAATGGAACATAATGCGCGCTTGATCGCAGCAGCCCTTGCGGAGTAACCCATGGCCGAAAAAACCCCCGTCACCGTACTCACCGGCTATCTGGGTGCGGGCAAGACCACCTTGCTCAACCGCATCCTGAGCGAGCCGCATG
>CAZGKS010000185.1:0-4685 GCA_964526275.1 uncultured Methylobacterium sp.
GAGATAGAGCGTTTTCGGCGATTCAACCATCGCCGGAAACGCTCTAGAGCAGGATTGGATCTTGTTTCTGGTGAACATCAAACATTTTCAATGGTGTTGGCGGCGTTGAATGCCGTATAAATTTTGGCAATAAACAAGAGAATGGACGTTCTGCTGTGAAAAGCTCGACCCCATTCCGGTGAGCATGTATCTGGCAGTCTTTGTACGGCCTGAACAGGGGATTGGGGCGGCTATGACTTCTTTTTTGCGCGAACAGAACTTGATCGCTGGCCAATGGGTTGGGGCGGAAACCGGCAAAACCTTGGCCGTTGTCGATCCGGCCACCGGGGCGCGGCTTGGCAGCGTGCCCGATGCGGGGGCAACGGACACCGTGCGGGCGGTTGAGGCGGCGCAGGCGGCGTTTCCGGCTTGGGCGGGGCGGGTTGCGGCGGAGCGCAGTGCGATTTTGCTGAAACTGGCGGCTTTGGTGCGCGAGCATCGCGAGGCTTTGGCCTTGCTGCTCACGCGCGAACAAGGCAAGCCGCTGGCGGAAGCGCGGGCGGAAGTTGGTTCCTCGGCGGCATATATTCAATGGTTTGCCGAAGAAGCCCGGCGGGTTTATGGTGATATTATCCCCAGCCCGTGGCCGGGGCGCAAATTATTGGTCACCAAAGAGCCGGTTGGCGTGGTGGGGGCGATCACGCCGTGGAATTTTCCGTCTTCCATGATTTCCCGTAAACTGGGGGCGGCGCTGGCGGCGGGCTGTACAATTGTAATCAAACCGTCTGAATTAACGCCTTATTCCGGGTTGGCATGGGGTGTTTTGGCTGAAATGGCCGGGGTGCCTGCCGGGGTAGTCAATATTGTCACAGGGGATGCCAAGGCGATTGGCGGCGTGCTGACCAGCCATCCTTTCGTGCGCAAGATCACGTTTACGGGCTCAACGCCGGTGGGTAAGTTGCTGGTGCAACAAAGCGCGGCGAGTATGAAGCGCGTGTCGATGGAGCTTGGCGGGAATGCGCCCTTCCTGGTGTTCGACGATGCTGATCTGGAGCGCGCGGTCGAGGGGGCGGTTGCGGCCAAATATCGCAATTCCGGCCAGACTTGCATTTGCACCAACCGCTTTTACGTGCAGGCGGGGGTATATGATGCGTTTTTAGAAAAACTTGCCGCTAAAATGGCGCAGGTGAAGGTCGGCAATGGGCTGGAAGACGGGGTGCAGCTTGGGCCGCTGATTGATGCGCGGGCCGTGGCGAAGGTGGAGCGGCACATTGCCGATGCGACAAAGCTGGGCGCGCGCGTGGTGCTGGGGGGCAAAGCGCATGCGCTGGGCGGTACGTTTTTCGAGCCGACGATTCTCGCCGGAGCGACGCAGGCCATGGCGATCGCGCGGGAGGAAACCTTTGGCCCCTTGGCGCCGATTTTCCGCTTTGAACACGAAGAAGAGGCGATCGCGATGGCCAATGCGACCGAATATGGCCTGGCCTCTTATTGCTATACGCGCGATCTGGCGCGCGCCTTCCGGGTATCAGGGGCGCTTAAATATGGCATGGTGGGGGTCAATGAAGGGCTTATCACGACCGAAGTGGCGCCTTTCGGCGGGGTAAAGGAAAGCGGCGTTGGGCGCGAGGGCTCGTATTATGGGCTGGAAGATTATTTAGATTTGAAATATATTAGTTTGGGTGGGTTGGTTTAAAAGCTGGTTCGCTCCTGCTGGTTCGCTCCTGCTGGTTCGCTCCTGCTGGTTCGAAACGGTGCCCCTGTTTTAGGAGGTGGGAGTGTGTTCAAAGCCTGAGGCGCATGGGCGTCTTGTGGATCAGATGGGGGCCGTCTTGTCGGGGGTAGCGTCTTGCCGGGGGTAGCGTCTGGACGATATGTTTTTAACGATGGGGGAAGGTAATAGCCACCCCGTTCTATGGGGGGAAATGATGCGCCATACAGTGCAGTTTATTTTTCGCGGCGAAGTGCGGGAGATTTCCGGCTTTTCTCCGACGCGCACCTTGCTCGATTGGTTGCGCGAGGAAATGCTCGCCAAGGGCACCAAGGAAGGGTGCAACGAGGGGGATTGCGGTGCGTGCACGGTCGTTTTGGTGCGGCTGGAGGGCGAAACGCTGCGCTATGACGCGGTGAATGCGTGCATTATGCTGCTGGGGCAGGTGGATGGGGCAGAAGTTCTCACGGTTGAGGATCTCTCCAGCGGGGGCGTGCTGCATCCGGTGCAGCGGGCGATGGTTGATTATCACGGCGCGCAATGCGGGTTTTGCACGCCAGGGATCGTGATGAGCCTGTTTGCGGCGTATCATGGGCGCCGTCCGATGGGGCGGGAGGATGTGGCCGATTGTCTGGCGGGGAATTTGTGCCGCTGTACGGGCTATCGGCCGATTTTTGATGCCGCGGCCGATTTTCTGGCCAAAGAACCGGAGGATGCCTTCCACCAGGAGGCGGTTTTCCGGCTGGAGCGGCTTAAAGCCCTCAACACGGCGCAGGATTTGGTGTGCGGGGATGCGGAGCGGTTTTTTGCCGCACCGGCCACGTTGTCTTCGGCTTTGGCGATGCTTGCGGCGCATCCGCAGGCGCGGGTGGTTGCCGGGGCGACGGATGTGGGGCTGTGGGTCACCAAGAAATTGAGTGATCTGCCCCAGGTGATTTATCTGGGGCGGGTGGGCGAACTCCAAAACGTGATCGAGCGCGATGAGGCGATTTTTATGGGGGCAATGGTTACCCATACGCGGGCCTTGCCGATCTTGACGCAGCTTGAGCCGGATCTTGGCGTGTTGATGCGGCGGTTTGCATCGCAACAGGTGCGCAATTCCGGTACGGTGGGCGGCAATATTGCCAATGGCTCGCCGATTGGCGATTTGCCGCCGGCGTTGATCGCGCTGGGGGCGCAGGTGCATTTGCGGCAGGGCGAGAACGAGCGGGTGCTGCCGCTTGAGGATTTTTTTATCGATTATGGCAAGCAGGATCGCGCGCCAGGCGAATTGGTGACCGGGATCAGCATCCCGAAATCGGGTATCGCAAATTCTGGCGCGGATACGCATTTCCGCTGCTTCAAGATTTCCAAGCGGTTTGATGAGGATATTTCAACGCTGCTGGGCGCGTTTGCGATCACGCTCAACGGGCGTTCGATTGGCGGGGCGCGGATTGCCTTTGGCGGCATGGCAGGCACGCCCAAGCGCGCTGCGGCGTGCGAAGCGGCGTTGATCGGTGCTTCGATCGACAACCCGGCAGATTGGGGCGCAGCTATTATCGGGCTGGCGCAAGATTATCAACCGATCAGCGATATGCGGGCGAGCAGCCAGTATCGGGCGCGCGTGGCGCGGGCGCTTTTGGGTAAGGCGTTGATCGAGATCAGCGGGGCGGAGGCGCAAACGCGGATTGTTGCGCGGGCGGCCGGGTAGGGGCTTTCGGTTTCAGGCAAAATGCTTTTGCGGCATGTTTCTGGCGAGCGTTTTTTGCGCGTGTCTTGCTCTTGGCACAATTTGGTGCTTGCCTGCAAACGGAGTAGATTTTCCGGGTGATTCTCTTGCTGTTGCTCGCCGGATGTTTCGAGAGGAAATTGTGTGTCGGTTGTTCGGTTGTTCGCTTGTCTCCGGGTGTTTTCTTGTGCTTTGTTTTGCGCTCTTGTTGTCGGCGGAGCGCACGCACAAGAAGCGCAGATCCATTATCGGATTTCGCTGGCCGGGTTGCAGGTTGGCAAAGCAACGCTGGTCAGCGCGGTGAAGGGCGCAGATTACGACCTCAAGCTCAATGCGGCAACGGTGGGGCTTGCGACCTCTTTCACCAAGGGGAGCGGGGCTGCGGCCGCGCGCGGCGCGATGGGGGCGCAGGATCCGGCAACCAACGGGTTCTCGCTTTCGGTGCAAAACGGTCACGAAGGCCGCACCTTTCAGGTGGCTGCTGCTGCCGGGGCTGTCCGGCAGGTGACGATTGAGCCACCGTTTCCGGAACTCAACGAGAATGACCGCGTGCCGCTGCAAGCGCAGCATAAAACGGGGATTATCGATCCTTTGAGCGCGTTTTATATGCCGGTACGCGCGGGCAATGCGCTCGATGCGGCCAATTGCGCGCGGCGCCTGCCGATTTTCGATGGGATGCAACGCTTTGATGTTGTGCTCACCTATGCCGAAACGCGGCAGGTGAAGGGCGATGCCTATAGCGGTCCCGTTCTGGTGTGCAATGCGCGGTATGTGCCGGTGGCGGGGCATCGGCCGGAAAAGAAAATGACCAAATTCATGACTGAAAACAAAGAGATGAGCGCATGGCTCATGCCGGTTCACGGGGGGAAGGCGCTGCTTCCCTATCGTATCTCGGTCAAAACTCTGGTCGGAACCAGCGTGATCGAGGCTGAAAAGATCCAGTGATTTTGCTGGAGCATGACGTGTTTTGATGGAAACACATCATGCTCTTATATCGATGTGGAAGAACGCGTCTTTTGCTCTCGATGTGTCCATCACAAGCAAAAGCGCTATAGGGTTGGGCGGGCTGTTTTACCGAAGGCTTGCTTGGTGCCGAACCGGGCTTTGGCGCTGGTTTTTGGCGCTGGTTTAAGACCGGCTTTGGATCAGGGGGAGGGGAATATGCATCCGCAAAATGGTAATATTGATCCCGATTTGCCCGGTTTCGCCCATAGATTGCGCGCCGGCGGGCCGGTTTTTGCCGCTTGGATCGGGAGCACGGATAGCGGCGTGGTCGATGTTTTGCTG
>CAZGKS010000186.1:0-4643 GCA_964526275.1 uncultured Methylobacterium sp.
TATTCAATCAATGAATATCATTCCTGAACGCGATGTTTACCGCTTGGTGATGCGCAGCAAACTGCCCGAAGCGGAGAAGTTTCAGGATTGGGTATGCGAGGAAGTATTGCCGAGCATCCGCAAGCACGGGGGCTATCTGACCGATGCCGAATTCACCGCCCTTGTCCGCCCTGAAAAGATGATCTCGCCGGGCTGAAACCGGCGGGGTTAAGCTTGGCGCGGGCTATGTTTGGCGCGGGGCCGCCTGCGTTTTCGCTTGGATGGGGGGCTCAAAGCGCGTCAATCGATGCGCGTGCAGGGCGTGTTTTTACACGCGCCTATTCTGCCTTATCGCGTTGCGGAAGAACGTGTTTTTGTGCTTGCCGATTCCCGCCAAAGCCAAAACGCTACAGGCTGTGCTTGGTGCAGGGCTAAAACCAGTGCAGGGCTAAAACCAGCGCGGGGGCGCCTGCATTTTGACTTTGACGGGGGGCAAAGCGCGCAATCCATGCGCCTTGATCCATGCGCCTTGATCCATGCGCCTTGATCCATGCGCTTTGGTCTATACGTCTCAATCCATGCGCACGCCTCTATGGGCATCCCTTTTGCAGGCGCCACTCCCACCATAGCAGACTAAATACCATGCAAAAAATGCATGGCTTATTGCATGAAAACGGATGGAAAAACGCGCATAACCCTATACGCTGGCCTGCCTGAGGGGGCGTGGAATCATCTTGTCCTCGAATCATCTCGGCTCCGTCTTGTCATTTCGGCTTCGTCTTATGCCCACCTTCCTGGGCCTGCCTTCTTGGGTTCACTTTCCTGGGCTCACCTTCCTGGGTTCACTTTCCTGGACCCACCTTCTTGGACGCACCTTCTTGGACGCACCTTCCTGGGCCTGCCTTCTTTAGCTCGGCCAGCGTTCCTCTAATGGGGTGTGTTTGGTTCGGCGCGCGGCCGGGTGTTTTGGCGCTGCTGGCGGAAGGTCTTGATCCGCATGCAAGGCCTTGTTCTGTATAATATCGCAAAGGGTTGCCCGCATGTCTTCTGCCCCCGCCCCTCTCTCCCGTTCGCGCGCCATGACCGGCCGGGAATGGGGCATGCTGTTTTTTCTGGCGTTGCTCTGGGGGGGCTCTTACCTGTTCAACGGTTTGATCGTGCGGGAAGTGCCGGTGCTCACCACCGTATCGGTACGGCTGTTGCTGGCATCTGTAGCCATGGTGCTGTTTTTGCGGCTATCGGGCCGGAAATTGCCGCTCGATAGAACCTCGCTGTTTGTTTATCTGGGCATGGGGCTGCTCAACAGTGCCCTGCCCTTTTGCCTGATCGTCTTTGGCCAAACCCGGATAGCGGCGGGGCTTGCGGCCATTATCAATGCCATGACCCCCATTTTCACCATGCTGCTGGCGCATATTTTCCTAAGCACCGAGAAACTCGATTTGCGCCGCAGCTTGGGCGTGGTGCTCGGCTTTTGCGGGGTGGTGGTGCTGTTCTGGTCGCCGCAATTGCTGCAGGGCAGCGAGTTGCTGGGCATGCTTGCCTGCCTGCTGGCCACGGTGAGCTATGGTTTTTCCAATAATTTCGGCAAGGTGTTCATCCCCAAAGGGGCGGATCCGATCGCGGTCGCCACAGGGCAGGTCTGTGCGGCCGCGCTGCTGATCCTTCCCTTTGCGGTCGTGCTGGAGGCGCCTTTTTCGCGCCCGCTCCCCAGCGTGACCGCTCTTGGCGCGCTGGTCGCGATTGCCCTGGTCTCGACCGCGCTGGCCTATACCCTGTATTATCGTATTCTAACCGGCGCGGGTGCAACCAATGCCTCGCTGGTTACCTTGCTGGTGCCGTGTTCGGCCATTGTGCTCAGCGCGCTGTTTCTCAACGAGGCGCTGCATTGGCGCGAAGCGGTTGGCTTTGCCATTATCGCCAGCGGTTTGCTGGTCATTGATGGCCGGGTGCTAGGAAAAATGCGTAAATTTGCGTGTAAATTTAAGTAAAAGCTGTTTATGCATTAACAGACTTGCGATTGCGGTGGATTTAGGCTTCAATAGGGCAAATTGCGTCGTGAACGCATCATAAGGCTCGTTGCAGCCACCAGGGAGACATATCATGGCAAGCACCAACGCATCCGCACGCCCGTGGTTAGCCCAATACCCGGCGCATATCCCGCACGATATTGACGTTCAGGCGCTGCCAACCTTGGTGGAAATGCTGGAGACCAGCTTTCGTGATTATGCCAGCAAGCCGGCTTTTATTAGTTTTGGCAAAAGCCTGAATTTTTCACAAATCGGGGCGGCCTCGCACGCGCTGGCCGGTTGGCTGCAGGCGCAAAACCTGCCCAAAGGCACGCGTATCGCGCTGATGATGCCCAATGTCATGGCCTATCCCGTTTCCATTTTCGGTGTTTTGCTGGCCGGTTATACCGTGGTCAATGTCAACCCGCTCTATACCGCGCGCGAATTGACCCATCAGCTCAACGATTCGGGCGCGGAAGTGATCTTCGTCTTGGAAAATTTCGCGCATGTGGTGCAGCAAGCGCTGCCCGGCACCAAAATCAAGAAAGTGGTTGTGGCCAGCGCGGGCGATCTGCTGGGGGTCAAGGGGCGCATCATCTCCTTTGTCGCGCGTTCCATCAAAAAAGTGGTGCCCGCTTATGCCATTGCCGGGGCTATCCCCTTCGAGAGCACCTTGCGCTCCGGCGCTCCGTTCAAACCTGTGGCCGTAACCCTTGAGGACATTGCCTTCTTGCAATATACCGGCGGCACGACCGGCGTTTCAAAAGGGGCGGCGCTCACGCATCGCAATATTTCCGCCAATATCGACCAATCCGATAAATGGCTTGGGTGGAAAGTGCGGCAAACCCCCAACAACGTCATGGTTACAGCCCTGCCGCTCTACCACATTTTTGCCCTCACCTGCTGCTGCTTCTTCATGGTGAAAATCGGCGCGGCCTGCCTGTTGATCGCCAATCCGCGCGATATCCCCGCCTTTATCGCCCTGCTCCGCAAAGCGCGTTTCACCATGTTTTCTGGCGTGAACACCCTTTACAACGCCCTCGCCAACCACCCGGAAATCCGTTCCGTTGATTTCTCGAACCTAAAATTCTCGGTTGCGGGCGGCATGGCTACCCAGGGGGCCGTTGCCAAAGCCTGGAAAGCGACCAGCGGCTGCCCAATCATCGAGGGCTATGGCCTCTCGGAAACCTCCCCGGTTTTGACCCTCAACCCGGCGGAATTGGTGGAGTTTTCCGGCACGATCGGCTACCCGATTTCCTCCACCGAAATCGAAATCCGGGATTTGGCGGGTGCCAATGCCCTGCCGCAGGGGGAAGTGGGGGAGATTTGCGCCCGCGGCCCGCAAGTTATGTCCGGCTATTGGCAGCGGCCGGATGAAACCGCCAAGGTTATGACCGCGGACGGGTTTTTCCGCACCGGGGATATGGGCGTCATGCTCCCCAGCGGCGAGATCAAGATCGTCGATCGCCTGAAGGACATGATCCTGGTCTCCGGGTTCAATGTCTATCCCAACGAAGTCGAAGAAGTATTGGTCCAGCATCCGGGCGTACTTGAGGTTGCGGTGGTTGGGCAGGAGGATCCGCAATCCGGGGAGGCCGTTGTCGCCCATGTGGTGCGCAAGGACCCCAACTTGACGGCCGAAGCCCTGCGGGAGCACGCTAAAACGCTTCTGACCGCCTATAAGGTGCCCAAACACGTGCAGTTCCGCACCGAATTGCCCAAAACCAATGTCGGCAAGGTGCTCCGCCGCATCCTGCGCGATGAGCCGCGACAGAACGGCTAGAGCGTTTCCGGCGATGGTTGAATCGCCGAAAACTCTCTATCTCTTTGTTTTAACGCAATTCCGGACGCGAAACCGGTTCCAACGATCGCTGGAATTGCTCTAGATAAGAGCATGATGTGTTTCTATCCAAACACGTCTGCTCTAAGGATGCGCTCCAACACAATCGCCTCCTGATCTTATTGTGCATGCTTTTTTTGCGATCAACCGGCTTTCCCTTTATCGCCGAGCAGAATGGGTTTCAACGGCACCCTATCCTGCCCTTATCTCTATGCAACACCATACGTTTTTGCGTTGGAAGATTTCAACCAAAGCAAAAACGCTCTTATCTGCCCCAAAGGCGCTTTATACCAATGGCCTTGGACGCTGCCGCACAAAGCCATTATTGGGAACGAAATACCTTATTTATCAAGGGATAAGATGTTTTCGTGACGAATATCCAAGAGTCCGTTTCAAGGATTTTTGATATTACACCAATGTAATCGTATCTTCCAACGCGTTGAAGTCTTTGATATTGCTCACATCAAAGACGGATGTGACCATAAACACATCCCGGCCAGCCCCGCCATACAGGATGTCCCCAGCCTCCCCATAGAGAACATCGTCGCCATCACCGCCGTTCAGGGAATCCACACCTAACCCACCCCTGAGTGTATCTGCCCCCGCGCCGCCATCGAGCGAATCAGCCCCAGTACCACCGTCGATGCTATCCTTGCCAACCCCGCCCCACACCTGATCATTGCCGCCCAAGGCAGAATAGCTGTCCTCTCCAGCCAGCAAGTGGATGACATCCTTACCCAATGAGCCCTTTAAATTATAATCATGGGGCTGACATAGCTAAGGGTTGATTTTTATACTTTGACCCATTTGTTGAGAGT
>CAZGKS010000187.1:0-4619 GCA_964526275.1 uncultured Methylobacterium sp.
TGGCATAGGCCGAGGTCATTTCGAGCAAGTTAACGTCCGACGTGCCCAGCGCCAGCGATTCATTGGCTTTGAGCGCGGAATAGATCCCCAAGCGTTGGGCCGTGCGGGCAACATTTTTAGGGCCCATCTCGACATTGAGCTTCACCGCCACGGTATTGAGCGAGAGCGCCAGCGCCTGGGTGAGGGTGACCGGCCCCATATATTCATGAGACGCGTTTTCAGGTTTCCACCCACGGATATTGACCGGGGAATCCTCGCGCAGGGTATCGGGGGTCAGGCCTTTTTCAAGCGCAGTAAGATACACGAAGGGCTTGAAGGCCGAACCGGGCTGGCGTTTGGCCGCAACCGCGCGGTTGAACTGGCTTTGCGCGTAATCGCGCCCGCCGATCATGGCGCGCACGGCACCGTCTGGGCTCATGGCAACCAGAGCCATTTCACCGGCATTGAGCTTGACCCGTCTGGCTTCAAAGCTCTGCGCGGTTTTTTCGGCCATAGCCTGCAATCTGGGGTCGAGCGTCGTGCGGACGGTAATATCGCCCTCCACCGAGCCGATATGATCGTCGAGAATATCCATGATCCAATCGGCGGCGTAATTGCCCGAGCCGGGACGGGCGAATTTGCGCGCTTCGGCCGTGTTGGTCTTGGTATTTTTGGCGCTATCGGCGCTGGCATAGCCTTGATCAACCATCTGCGCGAGCACCAAGGCCCCGCGCGCCGCCGCGCCTTCCGGGTTTTTGTTCGGCGCAAGCCTTGTCGGGGATTGCACCAACCCGGCAACAACGGCTGCTTCCCCCAAGGAGAGCGCGCGGGCGCTTTTGCCGAAGAATTTTTGAGCGGCAGCTTCAATGCCATACGCCCCCGCCCCGAAATAAACGCGGTTCATGTAAAGTTCGAGAATTTGATCCTTGGAATATTTATGCTCCAGCCACAACGCCAACATTGCTTCCTGCACTTTGCGCGACAAGGTGCGCTCCTGGGTGAGGAAAATATTCTTGGCCAATTGCTGGGTCAGCGTGGAAGCGCCCTGATGAAACCGCCGCGAGGTGAAGTTGCGCACGACCGCGCGCGCTATCCCGGTCAGATCCATACCAAAATGGCTGTAAAACCGTTTATCCTCGATCGCTACGAAGGCCTTGCCCACATAGGGCGGCAATTCGCCGATCGGCACATGCGAACCGCCCATTTCGCCGCGATTGGCGATCAAGGAGCCATCGGAGGCCAGAATGGCGACATTGGGCGGGCGTTTGGGCACAGCCAATTGATCGATCGGCGGTAATTTGGTGGCGTGATACACTACCACCCCGCCCAAGGCGATCAGCGCCCATAAACCGGCGATCACCCCCCAATAGAGCATCGCGCCAAAAAATCCGCGCCGATGCCGTGCGGGTTTGCTCGCAGCGTTACCTGCGCGCTTGCGGCCCCGCCCCTTGCGCTCCCGCTCCAGCGGCCTTTCTCGATGATCCGGCTCGCTTCCCGCGTCGTCGTAGGGGGCATCGCCTGAAGCCCGCTCGCGCGGTTGCGGCGCACGGCGCCCCTCCCCGCGTATCGGGGCCGGGCGATCCTCCGGGCGTAGCCGCAACGCCGCTTCATCGGGCTCTTGTGGAGCCTCGAAGCGCGGCTCGCGCCGTTCTTTTCCCGGGCGGTGCTGCGCCATGCTGACCCTTTGCGCCCCTGATCATTTGGGGCCGTTGCGAACTGGTTTTGAGTGTATCGAAGCCATGCCTGCGGCAGAATGCATGCGGAGCGTTAATTCCGGGTTATTCATATCCGGGATGGTCCTTGCCGTATTCTTCCTGTCTATGCTTTCCTATCTGTCATATCTATGGCTTTCATATCTATGGCTTTCATGGCGCTTTTGGGGCCTGTTCGCCAAACGCACACGCAAACAGCACCTCGCCCTCCCCCAGCAAATGGGGGACAACCTGCGGGCGCAGCCCATCGGCGATTTTATCGATCGGCGGCAAGGAAAGTCCTGAAAGCCCGGAGCCCAAAATAAGGGGTGACACCAGAAGATGCAACCGGTCCACAATGCCGGCGGCGACCGCCGCGCTGACAATACCCGCCCCGCCCTCGATCAGCACGCGCGCAAAACCGTGCTGCTGCCATAGCGCGGCAAGGGTGTTTAACTCAAAATGGCCCTTGGCATCGAGCGGCACGGGGATAACCTCCACCCCTGCAGGCAATGAGGAAGCTTGGAGCCTCTGCGCTGCGGCGGCACCACAAAACACAAGGCGGCGCGCGCCATCTGCGCCGTTGAGGCAGCGGGCATCTGGCCGGATCTGGCCGCGTGCATCCAGAATAATCCGCGCGGGGTTGGGGCCTTCACACATCCGGACATTGAGTTGCGGGTCATCGGCCAGCACGGTCCCCATGCCGACAACCACCGCATCGACATGAGCGCGCAGCTTGTGCAAATGCACTAGCGAAGGCGCGCGCCCCAACCCGGCGCTATCCCCCGTGCGGGTGGCGATCCGCCCATCCAGGGATTGCCCGAGCTGGGCGACCACAAACGGGCGGTTCAAGCGAGGATCGGGGACAAAAGCGGCGAAAAGATCGCTCATCGCACCAAGAGCGCTCATCGCTGTATGAAGCCCATAATCTCGCGCACATCGCGCATCACGGGGGCAGCAAGCGCACGGGCGCGGTTTGCGCCATCGATCAGCACGGCATCCAAACTGGCTGGATCGGCGAGCAGGTGGCGCATTTCGCGCGAAATTGGGGCGAGAGCCTCCACCGCGACATCCACCAAAGCGGCCTTGAAGCCCGAGAATTGGCCCCCGCCAAAGCGGGTCAGCACATCTTGCGTGGTTTCCCCGGCCAGGGCGGCATAAAGCGTCACCAGGTTTTCAGCCTCCGGGCGGCCCTTGAGCCCCGCCCATTCCGAGGCCAGGGGTTCGGGATCGGTTTTGGCCTTGCGGATTTTCTGGGCGATTGTATCCGCGTCGTCATTCAAGTTGAGGCGGGAATAATCTGAAGCATCCGATTTCGACATTTTTTTCGTGCCATCGCGCAGCGACATGACACGCGGGGCCGGGCCTGCGATCAAGGGCTCGGTCAGCGGGAAATATTGCCCATCCTCCAGCCCCAATTCCCGGATGCGGGCGCCAAAATCAGTGTTGAATTTCTGGGCAATATCGCGCGTGAGTTCAAGGTGTTGTTTTTGGTCTTCCCCCACCGGCACCCCGGTTGCGCGGTAAACCAGAATATCGGCCGCCATCAGCATCGGATAGGCAAACAGCCCCACCGAGGCATTTTCGCGGTCCTTGCCTGCTTTTTCCTTGAATTGCGTCATGCGGTTTGCCCAGCCCATCCGCGCCACGCAATTGAAGATCCATGCCAGTTCCGCGTGTTCCTGGACCTGGCTCTGGTTGAAAACAATATGCTTTTTGGTGTCTATCCCGGCGGCAATATAGGCAGCGGCAACCTCCCGCGTGGCCGCGCGCAGTTCGGCGGGGTCATGCCCAGGGGTAATGGCGTGCAGATCGACCACGCAATAGATGCAATCATGCGTATCCTGGAGCGCAACAAACCGCTTTATCGCGCCGAGATAATTCCCCAAATGCAGATTGCCGGTCGGTTGCACGCCCGAAAAAATGCGCGGAACGAAAGGTGTGAGAACAGAAACGGTCACGGCATGCCCTTTGTTGGTATCCACAGGGAATATGGCCGCGTTATACCGGCCCTGTTGGCGGAGGCAATGCGCTTTTATGCGAAAAGGGCGATCTAAAAACCCCCAGCATCGCCGCAAGCAGGGCATAAAGCGCTACCCCACCCCCACACAAGGCGGCAAGAACCGACCCTTTGACCCCAAAAGGCTGCGGCGGGCGCATCCAAAGCATCAACACCTCGTAACACCACGCCAAAACCAGCCCCATGCCCAAGGTTGCCGCCACCACCCGGCCCAGACGAAACACCGTGCCAAGCGACACCGCCATCCGATGACGCGCAAGAACGACCAGCACAAAGGCATTCAACCACGCGCCAATGGTTACCCCCAAAACCGGCGCCAAAGGAGCCTGCGCAACGTAAAATTCTGTCGCCCCTGCCCCAGGCCCCCAGCCGGGATTGCCGATCAGGCTGCCGCACAGCACATTGGCGGCCACGCCAAGGCCCAAGGCAAATAACGGAATACCCATCTCTTCGCGCGCCAGATAAAGGGGCAAGAACGCCTTGACCACCACAAAAGCGGGCAAGGAGGTCGCCAATACCCGCAGCAAAGTGGCGGTTGCGGCGGCATCTTGCGCTTCAAAGGCACCGCGTACAAACAGCACATCGGTAATCACGGGGGCGAGCAACAGCAAGGCCAAACTTGCGGGCAAAATCAGCGCCAGCGCGAAAACCAACGCTTCGCTCTGGGTGGCGTGCATCTGGCGGGTATCGTGCGCCTGCAACGCCCGCGACAACCTTGGCAACAGCACAACCCCCACGGCGGAGGCAACAAACCCCAAAGGGAGTTGAAATAGCCGGTCCGCATAATAAAGCCACGCCATGGCTTTTGGCTCAAAGGAAGCGAACAAGCTGGCCAGCATCAGATGCAGATGCCCGGACCCGGCAACCACCATGCCCGGAAGCGCCAGCAGCAATAAGCCGCGCGCCTGATTGTGCTGGCCGCGAAAAAC
>CAZGKS010000188.1:0-4608 GCA_964526275.1 uncultured Methylobacterium sp.
CTTCGGAGGTTTCCCCGCTGGAAATGGTGAGCGCCTATGCGGTTTTTGCCAATGGCGGCATAGGGAGCATCCCGCACGCCATTTTGGAGGTCAAGGATGCCAGCGGCAAGGTCATTTATAAGCGGGAGGCACAAAACCGTGGTCTGGTTGCCCCGCCCGAAGCCGTGGCAAGCCTCAACCGGATGCTGCGCGAAACGCTTGTTATCGGCACCGCCCGCAAATCGGATCTGCCCGGGCAGATGGCGGCGGGCAAGACCGGCACCACGCAAGATTATCGCGATGCGTGGTTTGTTGGCTATACCGGCGCGCTGGTTGCGGGGTTGTGGATCGGCAACGATGACGGCGACCCGATGAAGCGCGTGGCCGGTTCCGGCCTGCCGGCGGAGTTATGGTCGGAATTCATGCGGGCGGCGCTTAAAGGCCAACCCGCCGTGCCCCCGCCGGGCCTGGAGACCGAGAGTTTATCCCTGCCGGGCGTCGCGGGGGGCAGCGCCTCTCCCTCCCCGTCCAATGCCAGCGTTTCTGGCCAAGGATTACCCAATCCGGGCATGCCGCAGGCAGGCCCCTCCAAACGCGAGCGCAGTTTGCTGGAGCGGATGTTTGGCGGATAAAATATATTTTTTGGCTTTGGGTTGAACCCGCGCAGCTTTTAGGCGACAAAAATACAAAAAAACATTCAAAAACAATGGAATAAAGTTTTTGTGCAGGAAGGATCAACCAAACGGATCTTGAAACGGTATTTGGCGGCCAGTTGACGTTGATTTTTGTTCAGCTATGAACTAACTAAATGCTAATACGCATTCCATTCAGTGGAGAGAGCCCATGCCCAGCTATCGCGCCCCGGTTGAAGAGGTGAATTTTCTGCTCAATGATGTCTTCGGGATCGACAAGCTGGGGAACCTCCCCGGCTTTGCGGATCTCGATGCCGATATGCGCGCGGCCATCTTGCAAGAAAATGCAAAACTGGCACAGGATGTACTCGCCCCGCTCAACCGGGTTGGAGACAGCCAGGGCTGTACCCGGCATGCCGATGGCAAGGTGACAACACCCAAGGGGTTTTCGCAGGCGTATAAAGCCTATGCGGAAGGCGGGTGGATCGGCCTTGCCGGTAACCCGGAATATGGCGGGCAAGGTTTGCCCTATACGTTGGGGGTGGTCGTCAACGAGTTCTGTTCTTCCGCCAATATGGCGCTCGCCATGTATCCGGGCCTGACCATGGGGGCAATCGCCGCGCTCGATGTGCACGCCTCGGAGGCGATCAAGCGCACGTATCTGCCCAAAATGATGAGCGGCGAGTGGACCGGCACCATGAACCTGACCGAGCCGCATTGCGGCACGGATCTCGGGCTTATCAAAACCCGCGCCAAACCCTTGCCCGATGGCGCCTACCAGCTTTCCGGCACCAAGATTTTCATTTCCGCCGGAGACCACGATCTAAGCGCCAATATCATCCATCTGGTTCTGGCGCGGATCGAGGGCGCCCCGGAAGGGGTGAAGGGGATTTCCCTGTTTGTTGTGCCGAAATTTCTGGTTGATGCCGATGGCAAGCCCGGCGCGGCGAATGGCGTTTCCTGCGGCTCGATCGAGCATAAAATGGGCATCCATGGCAATTCCACCTGCGTGATGAACTTTGACAATGCCCAAGGCTGGCTGGTGGGCGAGGCGCAAAAAGGCCTCAACGCCATGTTCGTGATGATGAACGAAGCGCGGTTGGGAGTTGCCATTCAGGGGCTCGCGCAATCTGAAGTCGCGTACCAGAACGCAGCCGCCTATGCCAAGGAGCGGGTGCAGGGCCGCGCGCTGACCGGCACCAAAGCACCGGAAAAGCCTGCCGATCCCATTCTCGTCCATCCCGATGTGCGCCGCACCTTGATGGGTATCCGCGCGTTCAACGAGGCCGCCCGCGCGCTGGTTCTATGGACCGCTTTGCGCTCCGATATTGCCCATCGCTCGCAAGATGCCCAAGCCCGGCAAGACGCCGAGGATGCGTTGGGCCTGCTCACCCCGGTGCTCAAAGGCTTTCTAACCGATCGCGGCTTTGATAACGCCGTGGCCGCCCAGCAGATGTTCGGCGGGCATGGCTATATCGAGGAATGGGGCATGAGCCAGTTCGTGCGCGATGCCCGTATCGCGATGATCTATGAAGGGGCCAATGGGATTCAGGCGCTCGATCTGGTGGGGCGCAAGCTTGGGCGCGACAATGGCCGCGCGCTTATGGCCCTGTTCGGGGAGGTTAAAGGCTTTCTCGATGAAAACACAGAAAACCCGGCGCTCAAGGGGTTTGTGCCAGCCCTTGCCAAAAGTCTGGGGCATTTGCAGCAGGCCAGCATGTGGCTGATGCAAAACGCCAAAGCCAACCCCGACAATGCCGGGGCCGCCTCAACCGATTATCTGCACCTGTTCGGGCTGGTATCGCTGGGCTATATGTGGGCGCTGCAGCTTAAAACGCTGGGAGAAACACACAGCGATTTTGCCACCACCAAGCGCGCGCTGGCGCGGTTTTATGCCGAGCGCATTTTGCCCGAAACCCAGATGCGGTTCCAGCGTCTTGCGGCGGGCGCAGACAATCTGATGGCACTGCCCATGGAAGCCTTCTGAATACGGGTACAAGCGTTCAAACAATCAGCGCGTCATCACAACAAGGAGGCGGATATGAAAGAGCGGGATGTAGTGCGAGCGATGCTGCCCATGCTGTTTATCACCAAAGCCCAGTTTCAATCCCCGGAAACCGCGGCTTTGCGGGCGTTGCTCACCGCAACCATTCTGGAGGTGGAAGACCTTCTGATGCATTTCGAGTGGGAGGGGTCGTCATTGACCTGCCGCGAAGGCTGCATGCGGGCAGCGGCTTGAACGCCCCTTGCTCAAAAGCGCCTTTGCCCCAAAGCGCCTTGCCAAGCGGCAGACATAAGCGCATTCTGGGGCACATGTTGGTATAAATCGTTGAATGTTTGTGTATCATCCAACCGCAAAATGTGAGGAACCCCCATGAGTGAGGCTTTCGTTTATGACCATGTGCGCACGCCGCGCGGCAAGGGTAAGGCCGATGGCGCGCTCCATGAAGTCACGGCGGTTCGGCTGGCCCAGACCGCCTTGCAGGCGCTGCAAAAACGCAACGGCTTTGATCCACGCACCATCGATGACGTGATTTTAGGCTGCGTCGATCCGGTGGGGGAAGCCTCTGGCGATATCGCCCGCTCGGCCGCCATTGCCGCAGGTTACGGCGAAAGCGTGCCGGGCATCCAGATCAACCGGTTTTGCGCTTCCGGGCTCGATGCCGTGGCCGCTGCCGCAGCGCAGGTGATGGCCGGGCAGAAGGATATGGCGATTGGCGGCGGCGTGGAAGCCATGAGCCGCGTCGGCATGGGCGCTTCGGGCATGATGCCTGCCGTGGACCCTTCGGTGGCCATCCCGTCCTATTTCTCGCCGCAAGGCGTTGCCGCAGACCTGATCGCCACCAAATATGGCTTCACGCGCGATGCCTGCGATGCTTTGGCGGTGGAAAGCCACAAACGCGCGGCCATTGCTTGGGCCGAGGGGCGGTTTGCTAAATCCGTTGTGCCGGTCAAGGATATGAACGGCATGGTGCTGCTGGAGCGCGATGAAACCATCCGGCCGGACGCGAATATGCAGGCTTTGGGCGCGCTCAAGGCTTCCTTTGCCATGATGGGCGAAATGGGCGGCTTCAATGCCGTGGCCATTCAAGGGCACCCGGAGGTCGAGCGCATTACCCATGTGCATCACGCGGGTAATTCGTCGGGCATTGTCGATGGCGCGGCGGCGGTGCTGGTTGGCTCAAAAGCGGCGGGCAAAAAAGCGGATCTTAAACCGCGCGCGCGCATCAAGGGCTTTGCAACCTTGGGGTCAGACCTTGCGCTCGTGCTCACCGGCCCGGTCGATGTGACCAGGAAACTGCTGGCGCGCACGAAAATGTCCATCTCCGATATCGACCTGTTTGAGATCAACGAGGCGTTTTCTTCGGTCGTTTTGCGCTACCATCAGGCATTCGATCTTGATCCGGCAAAAGTGAATGTCAATGGCGGCGCGATCGCCATGGGCCATCCTTTGGGCGCGACCGGGGCGATGATATTGGGCACGGTGATCGATGAACTTGAACGCCGCAACCTGAGCACCGGCCTTGTTACGCTCTGCGTTGCCCATGGCATGGGCACGGCCATGATTATCGAGCGCGTTTGAAGCAACGGAAAAGGATCTCCCCATGTTGTTCTTGGAAAATTTTCGTTTTGAGACCGATGCTTCCGGCCTTGCGCTCATCACCTGGGATATGAGCGAGCGCTCGATGAATGTCATCACGCAAAATGTGATGATCGAGTTGGGCCAGATCATCGACAAGGTGCGCGAAGACCCCGGTATCAAAGGGGCGATCATCACCTCGGGCAAGGATACGTTTTCGGGGGGGGCAGACCTCACCATGTTGCAGGCGGTGGGCGTGGAATATGGCCGTCGGCTGCGCACGGAAGGCGAAGACAAGGCCGCGCGGTTCTTTTTCAACGCGACGGCGGGGCTCTCCAAACTGTATCGGCGGCTTGAAACCTGCGGCAAGCCCTTCGTGGCGGCCATTCACGGTACCTGCCTTGGCGGTGCGTTTGA
>CAZGKS010000189.1:0-4603 GCA_964526275.1 uncultured Methylobacterium sp.
GTGCGTGCCAGAGGGCACAAGCGCTTTGCGGCTTGAAGATCCGCGCCATGCGATGATGATGGCCGCGCCGCCCAAGCTCAAAACCGCCGCACCGGAAAATCGCGCCTTTGTTTCGGTTGAGCCCAAACCGGGAACATTGCTGTTATGGGAAAGCTGGCTGCGGCATGATGTGCCGGTGAACGCGGCGGAAGATGAGCGGATCTCGATCAGCTTCAATTATGCGTGGAAATAACGTTTGAGCGCGTGCTGTGGATTGAAGCGCAGAAATCTTGGGGGCGAGGGAACAAGGCTTGTGGGTTTCCTTGTTTTGTTCTAGGATGCCGCATCTGCCTTCAAAATGGAGGTTTTGCCTTTAAAGTGAAGGTGTGGTTGTCGCAATCTGCGGGGATTTTATATCCGCCGCTTGGAAATATAGAATTTTTAGCGGGTTTAAGGCCGCTTTGGGTGGTTTCTGGCGGCCCTTGAAAGGGCGGCGCTGGTGTCGATTGAGGCTGCCTGACCTTGGGGCGTATCTGTGGGTAAAGGCGTGTCTATGGGTGGAAACGGGCTGTTTGCGGGCATGTGCGGCGTGCTTGTTTGCGGCATGTGTGGGGGGCGCGTATGTGGTTTGCGTCTCGGGTTTAGTCGGGGCGGGTTTTAGCGAAGGTATGCGCAGGCTTGACCTGCTTGGGAAAAGAGAGCAGGGCGCAAAATGTATCCGGTTATCTGGTTGATTCTAAAACTTCTTTCCATTTATTTCTATATCGTTTTCCTGCGCGTCGTGCTCGATGTGCTGGTGAATTTTGGCATTGTCAATGGACGCCAACCGTTTGTTGCCACCGTTTTTGATGCGCTTTATCGCCTCACGGAGCCGGTGCTTGCGCCTATTCGTCGCAAAATGCCCAATACGGGCGCGCTGGATCTCTCCCCGGTTGTTGTGTTGCTGGGGCTGTAATTTTTGCAAGTGGCTGTTTCTTATTACGCACATTAGGAATGGTTTAGTGAAACGGCTCTCATTTTCTGTAAATAAATATTTTAAATCAACTAGATAAGACTTTTGAGGCGAAGGGAATTTCCTCAAGGTTTTCCCTACTCGAAGGCTGCTTGGTCCCTGGTGTTTCTTCAGGCTTGGCGTTTGATCTACCCCAAGGCGTTGGCCGTAAAAGGGTGCATATTCACGGTGTCTTACCTTGAAAGGAGGGCGTGATGAGTAGCACAGCTTGGTATCCGTGTGGTCGATGTGGTGCGGTGTTCAAAAACGTTCCGGCGCTTCGGGATCACCAACGAGACTGCGATGGCACGGGGAATAACCCGGAGCCGGGGCAACTGGATGACCGCTACACCTGCGGCATTTGCGACCGGATTTTTTCCTCATCCACGGCTTTGGGAATGCATGCGCTGACAGCCCATAAGGGCTTGCCGGAATAGGACCGGCTTTACGTCGTTGAAATAACGTATTGATTTAAAATATATTTTTATTATTTTTCTGCGCCACTCTTTTTTGCGATGCTTTATACCAATGACCTTTGGTATGAGTTAGTGTGCATCGCAAGGAGAGGGCGGCGTTGGAGGCAGTGGCAGTCTATATTCAAATTTTGTTCTTGTTATGTATTGAATGTGCTTGACAAGACCGTAAAAGGAACGAATAATGTTCCGATGATGTTTGCTTCCGCTTTTTCCCGTGCCCCGCCTTCGCTTGCGCCAGAGAGCATGTATGCGTGGCTTCGATTGGCGGTGTCGATGGTTATCGGCACCGCCATCGGGGTTGGCATGTGGGCGGTTGTCGTGGTTCTGCCGACTGTGCAGGCCGATTTCGGGACCGGGCGTGGGGATGCCTCGTTGCCATTCACCTGCACCATGATCGGGTTTGGGCTTGGTACCTTGTGCATGGGGCGCGTGGTCGATCGGTTTGGTATTGTGCTGCCGATTGTGTTCGCGGCGGGCGTTTCGGGGGCGGGCTTTGGGCTCGCAGCGTTCGCACCTTCGTTGTTGCTGTTCGCGCTTGCTCATATTGCGGTTGGCTTTGGCACATCGGTCGGGTTCGGGCCGATGATGGCCGATATTTCACATTGGTTTGTCAAACGGCGCGCCCTGGCGGTCGTGTTGGTTGCGTGTGGAAACTATCTTGCGGGCACGATCTGGCCGCTTTTCATGCGCTTTTTGTTACCGGTCGTCGGGTGGCGCATGACCTATCTTGTGGTTGCAGGGGTGGTCCTGGCGGTCAGTCTGCCGCTTGTCTGGTTTTTGCGGCACCGGCCCTTGCGGGAAACCATGGTGCGGGCGGAAGCCCATAATCACCATATGCGCGGTGCTTTGCCGTTATCTCCGGGGATGGTGCAGGCCTTGTTGATGCTCGCGGGTGTATCGTGCTGCCTGGCCATGGCGATGCCGCAGGTGCATCTGGTCGCTTATTGCGGGGATTTAGGGTACGGCCCGGCGCGCGGGGCAGAAATGCTCTCGCTCATGCTGTTTTTGGGCGTTTTTTCGCGCATAGGTTCGGGGTTCCTGGCAGATCGGATCGGCGGGGGCCCAACCTTGCTGATTGGCTCGATCATGCAGGGTGCGGCGCTGACCCTTTATTTGTTTTTTGATGGCTTAGCGTCGCTTTATATTATCTCTGGCATTTTCGGGCTGTTTCAAGGAGGGATTGTCCCGATGTATGCGGTTTTATGCCGCGAATACTTGCCGCCGAAAGACGCGGGGGCGCGTATTGGTATGGTAGTCACGGCTACTATTGTTGGTATGGCGCTCGGAGGCTATGCTTCCGGGGTTATTTTTGATCTGACAAGAAGCTACCAACTGGCTTTTATACATGGCATTGCTTGGAATGGTGTCAATATCGGAGTGATTTCATGGTTGTTATGGCAGGTGCGGGAGCGTGGCGGTGCGGGCGCGGGGGGATTGCATGAGCCGGCCACTGGATCTTGAGACCGCGCCGCGGGGTACGTTGACCGTACGGACCATCGCCATGCCAGCGGACACCAACGCGAATGGAGATATTTTCGGGGGGTGGGTCATGAGCCGGATGGATCAGGCGGGTGGCATTGCCTGTGTCGAGCGGGCGCGGGGCCGGGTAGTGACGGTGGCGGTGGATGCCATGACTTTTTTCCAACCGGTCAAGGTTGGGGATGTTTTGTGCGTTTATACTGAAATTGTCGGCATTGGCCGGACTTCGCTTAAAATTCATGTCGAGGCCTGGGCGCAACGATTCATGACCCGGCAGCGGGACAAGGTAACCGAGGCTCGGTTTACCTTTGTGGCTATTGATGAGGGCGGGCGCCCGCGTCCGGTTCCATCCGAAGAGGATGATGGGGGCGGCGCGAAAGCAGGGGATGGCGGAGGGAAAGATGGTTGAGGAACGCGCGATCCTTGCGGGCGGATGTTTTTGGGGCATGCAGGATCTTATCCGCCAATTTCCGGGCGTTTTGCGCACGCGTGTGGGGTATTCGGGCGGGGATATTCCAAATGCGACGTATCGCAACCATGGTAGCCATGCCGAAGCGATCGAGATTTATTTCGATCCCTCACAGCTGTCTTATTCCCGTTTGTTGGCGTTTTTTTTTAGTCTGCACGATCCAACGACCTTAAACCGGCAAGGCAATGATGTGGGCATGTCCTATCGTTCGGGCATTTATTATGTCGATGAAGCGCAGCATGGCCTTGCGCGGGAGATGATTGCCCGAGTTGAGGCTTCCGGCAAATGGCCTGGCCCGATTGTCACCGAGGTTAAACCGGCGGGAGCCTTCTGGGAGGCCGAGCCGGAGCATCAGGATTATCTTGAACGTTACCCTGCCGGATATACGTGCCACTATGTGCGGCCGGATTGGGTTTTATAGTGTTTGGGCCTTTCTTGCGCTGGAAAGGGGTTGGGCCTTGGCGCGGGGCGTTTTGATGAAGACGATCTTGGCAGGCGATATTGGCGAATGCGGTCTTGGCGCGAGTTATCTTGGCGCGAGTTATCTTGGCGCGTTTGGTTTTGGAGCGCTGTCTTGATTGGGATGATTTTGCGCGATGGCCTGCGCGAGGAGTTCGCCGACCAAGGGCGTGATGTTTAAGATGCGGCGCGGCGTTACGCTTGGGGTCGAGACTGTCTGGGCGGGATAAACCAGACGGAGGGTGGCCAGAGGGGCGTGTTTGGAGGGTGCGTTGGAGGGTGCGATGTCTGTGGGAGATAAGGGCTGGGGAGATGAGGACTGGAGTAATGTAGGGGGCGCGGGCGCATGCGGCGCGGATTGGATGTTGTCGGGCTGAGGGAGCAGGATCTTCTCCGTGCCTTTGTGTGGGGATGTAACGGGTTTCGAGGCAAGGCGAGAATTTGCCTCTGGCCCGTCAAGCCTACTCCCCCCCAGCTTGCTATCACCAAGCGTATCGCCACCAAGCCCATTGTCGCCCAGCGTGCTGTTCGCGCGCGCGTTGTCTTGCGCAAGGGCTGGGGTGTTTGCTGGAATCGCCGCTGCGACAAGGCGGGACAGGCGCAAGATTAGGGTGGCCTCCCGTCGAAACAGGTCGATATGGGCTTGGGTCTGCGTTTGTAGGATAACACTAGTGGCATGTGGGGGGAGGTGGGGGGCTCCCGCTATGGTAGCTGAATTGGGGGGCGGTGTGTTTTGAGATGTCTTGGAGG
>CAZGKS010000190.1:0-4546 GCA_964526275.1 uncultured Methylobacterium sp.
CCGCACCGGGTTTTTGCAGGCAACCGCCCGTCCCTCACCTTGGTGCTGAACCGCCTTGATCCCTATACGCTCGGGGCGCTCATGGCCTTGTTTGAGCAGCGTATTTTTGTTGAAAGCGTGCTCTATGGCGTTAACGCCTTCGACCAATGGGGCGTGGAGCTGGGCAAGGAGCTTGCTCTCTCGCTCGATCGCGCGTTGCAAACCGGCGAGGGGCTGGACGCGCTCGATGGCTCCACCGCCGGGTTGATCCAAACCTTGCGCGCCTGACCTTATAAAAACATCTGGCCTTATAAAAACAACCGCTCTTATAAAGCCGCCTGCCATTCCGCGCGCGCATCTGCGTCGTGTTCAGCGGGCAGAAACCGCGCCGCCAGCGTGGGGATCCGTTCCGGGGCAAGCCTGCCAAGCGCCCAGATCGCCATGCCACGCACCAAAGGTTCCGGGTCTTGCAACAAGCCCTCCAGAAGCGGCACAAACGCGTTATTGCCGGAATTACCAATCGCGATCAGCACATTGCGCACAAAGCGTGCACGCCCTGTGCGTTTAATCGGCGTGCTGGCAAACAAGGCCCGGAAGGCCGTATCGTCCAGCGTCGCCAATGTCTCCAAAGGCAACCCGACCAGATCTTCGCGCAAGGCGAGTTTGGCAAAGCGGCTGGCTTGCGCAAATTTGTTCCACGGACAAACGGCCAGACAATCATCGCAGCCAAAAATACGGTTGCCAAATTTCTCCCGCAAATCGGCGGCAATCACCCCCTTATGCTCAATTGTCAAATAGGCGATGCAGCGCGTGGCATCGAGCCGATAAGGCGCCGGAAACGCCGCCGTGGGGCAGGCCGCCAGACATTTCGTGCACGATCCGCAATGGTCTGTTTCCGGCGCATCCGGGGTTATCTCGTTCTCGGTGAATACCGCCCCCAATAACAGCCACGCCCCGAATGTGCGGCTGGTCAGCACGGTGTTCTTGCCTTGCCAGCCAAGCCCTGCCTGCTGCGCCAGCGGTTTTTCCATCACCGGCGCGGTATCGACAAAAACCTTCACCCCCGCCCGGGTTTGGGCCGCCACCGCGCGGGCGACCGCCTTGAGCTTGGCCTTGATCACGTCGTGGTAATCGCGCCGCAAGGCATAGAGCGCAATGCTGGCCTTGTCCTTATGCGCAAGCCCGGCCAGCGCCTTGCCGCTTACCGCGTAATTGACCCCGAGCAGAACAATGCTGCGCGCTTGCGGCCACAGCGTCCGCGGATGCGCGCGCGCCTCCATCCGTTCGGCCATCCAGGTCATATCCCCCGCATGGCCTGCTTCAAGCCAAGCACGTAGATCCGCCAAGCGTTCCGGCGGGGCATCGGCCGCGCAAATCCCCACCGCATCAAACCCCTCTGCGGCGGCAGTGGCCAAAACCAGTGTGCGGGTTTGATCGGGGCTCAAAAATCAAGGTCCGCATAATGGGCGGCGGGCACAATACCGCGCACGCGTTCAGCTAATAACGGCCGAAAGGATGGGCGCGATTTCAACCGCGCGTACCATTCCTTGACCGCCCCTTCCTCCCACGGGACCTCTCCGAAATAATCGAGCGCGGAAAGCTGGGCGGCGGCGGCAAAATCTGCCAGCGTGAAGCGTTCGCCCACCAGGGCATCGCGCCCATGGAGCACATGCGCCAGATACGGCAAATGGTATCTCAGATTAGCCCGGCAGGCGCGCAAAACCGCCGAATCAGGCGCCCCGAGCCCGCGCAGGCGTTTGTCGCGTTTTTCAAATAACAGCGGTTCGCTCACTTCCACGTAAAATTTCACATTGAACCAATTGATTAACCGGCGCACTTCCACCCGCTCCTGCGCCGTGGCGGGCAGAAGCCGCAGCCCCTTCTCAAGGCCTGCGGTTTCATCCAGATATTCCGCGATCACTTGTGCGCCGGGGATGGCAAAGCCCCCCTCCTCCACCAGAACCGGCAGGATACCCGCCGGGTTGATCGCCAGGAATTCGTGCCGGCGCGCGCTGACATCTTCCTCCACCAGCGTAACATTGACCGGGTATTCGCCCAGAACAAGGCGGATGAACCGGCAATGGGGATCCAGCAGGGTATGAAAAAGTTGACGCATGGATGCCAAACTCCGACAATGAAGCGTTTTTGCTTTCGATAGACCCATCAAAAGAAAAAGCATTCTTTTACAAATAGATACGAGCAAGATACGCTTCCATCAAAACACATCTTGCTCTAAGGCGAACCGAGGCCGATGATTGACCCCACAGCGGTATCCGATGTGGTTAATGTGGTGAGGTTAGGTTAATATCTTGCTGGCTATAACGTGCTAACCGCGTCCCCTCAACCTGCCTGCTCTTCAGGCTCCCAACATGGTTAGCTGATCATGAACCTGCTTCTGGCCGCCAAAGCCGCCCTGCTGGGCTTGATTGAAGGCTTGACCGAATTTTTGCCGGTTTCCTCCACCGGGCATCTTATCTTGCTGGGGCATTATCTGGGGTTCACCTCCCCCGGCCACAGTTTTGAGGTTTTGATCCAACTTGGCGCGATTGCCGCGATTTTGAGCGTTTATGCGCATAAGCTTTTCGCCCTGTTGCGGGCCCTGCCCTCTGATAAAAACGCGCAACGCTTCGCTTTCGGGGTGTTTCTGGCATTTTTGCCCGCCATGGTTATTGGTGGGTTTGCGCATTCCTTTATCAAGAGCGTGCTGTTCTCGCCGCTGGTCGTGAGCATCGCGCTCATTGTCGGCGGGGTGATCCTGCTGGTGGTCAACGAGATCGATTTCAGCCCCCGTTACCACGATATTACCGAAATTCCGCCGCTTACAGCGTTTAAAATCGGGCTGTTCCAATGCCTGGCCATGGTGCCGGGGGTTTCCCGCTCCGGGGCGACCATTGTCGGGGCGATGCTGCTGGGGACCGATAAACGCGCGGCGGCCGAATTTTCGTTCTTTCTTGCCATGCCTACCATGGCGGCGGCGTTCAGCTATGATCTTTACAAAAATCACGCCTCGCTCACCCTTGAGGATGGCGCGGCCATCGGCATAGGGTTTGTCGTCTCCTTTGTGTGCGCGTTGCTGGTGGTGCGCCGCCTGCTCGATTATGTCAGCGCGCGCGGCTATGCCTTGTTTGGCTGGTGGCGGATTGTGGTTGGGGTTTTCGGTCTATCTGCTTATCTGATTTTCGGCTGAAGCGCCTTGGGCTCGTGCGGGCAAAGATCCGCCAGCGGGCAGCGCCAGCATTCTGGCCGTTGCGCCTTGCAGATATAGCGCCCGTGCAAAATCAGCCAGTGATGCGCGTGCAGCCGGTAGGGCGCGGGCACGCCCGCCTCAAGCCCGGCCTCCACCTTTTCCGGGGTGTCGCCGGGGGCGATCCGAAGCCGGTTGGCGATGCGCAGCACATGCGTATCGACCGCGAAAGTTTCCCGCCCAAAAGCGATATTGAGCACCACATTGGCGGTTTTTCTGCCAACGCCGGGCAAGGTTATCAGGGCTTCCAGCGTATCGGGCACGCGCGCGCCAAAATGTTCAATCAGCGCGTTTGAGAGCAGGGCCACATTTTTTGCCTTGGTCCGGAACAGGCCGATCGTTTTT
The DNA here is from genome assembly GCA_964526275.1 of uncultured Methylobacterium sp. Lineage (GTDB taxonomy): Bacteria > Pseudomonadota > Alphaproteobacteria > Rhizobiales > Beijerinckiaceae > Rhabdaerophilum. Next base: position 3,569 of record CAZGKS010000190.1, read on the forward strand.
ATATGCTCCCGGATAACCTCTTCGCCCAAAGCCAGCATCGCTTGCGGCGTATCGGCCTTGGCAAACAGGGCGCGGGTTGCCTTGTTGACCCCCGCATCGGTTGCCTGGGCGGATAAAACCACGGCAACCAGCAAGGTAAACGCGTTGCTATGCTCCAACTCGCCTTTTGGCTCAGGGTCCAGCGCCTGCAACCGCCGGAAAATTTCCGCAATCTCAGCGCCGGTGCGGGCCAAAGGCACGGGCGGGCGCTTGGGCTTTAGCCGTGCGTTTTTTCGCTCCGGAAGGGGGGAACCTTTTACCATAGCGCTTTTTTGCAACCCCGTTATTCTCTTGGCAGCACAAGCTGAGCGCCCTTGTCCATGCCGAAAGCATCGAGATGGGCTGTGCGTGTTCGGCTCTCATCGATCCAATGAAAGTGAAACAATTCGCCAGGATGCGTAAGCACGCCATGCATGGTCGAGGGCGCGTAGAAGCCGACGACATCGCCCAGAATGCGCTCATGCTTGAACTCGTCCTGTTTGGCCATGTGCACTTTCGAGCCATGGCCGGTAAAGCCGTCATTCGGGGCTTCTATCACGTGCATCTCGACCTTCACGAGTGCGCCCTTCATTCGTAGAGGAAAGGGGGTTTTTGTGTCGATTCCCCTCCCCTTCGCTGCCGCGATAATGAAGTCCTCCAGTGCCTTGCCGATCAATGTTTCAGGCAGAAGCACAGGCGCGTGCCATGCCTTGACAGTGGCGGTTCCCAGTAATGCGGATTGTTCGGCCTGCGCTGCCGGGCAGCTTCCCTTGCACCCCCCGCCATAAGAGAGGATGTAACGGCCATCCACCAAGCTGATCTCGCCGCGCAAACCCGAGAGTGCCCCGATACCATCGGTAGCGCCTTTGGCCTGTGCTTCAGCAAGCCCTATCTTGGGCGCGTAATCCTGCTTTTGCATAAACAGCCGAAACGCTCCATAAGCGCGAACCCGAAAGGCAC
>CAZGKS010000191.1:0-4509 GCA_964526275.1 uncultured Methylobacterium sp.
AAATCAACCTGCCCTATATCACCGCCGATGCCAGCGGGCCGAAGCATCTTGCGCTCAAACTCACGCGCGCGAAATTCGAGAGCCTGGTCGATGATTTGGTGCAACGCACGATCGAGCCGTGCAAAAAAGCCATGAAGGATGCCGGGATCACCTCCAGCCAGATCGACGAAGTGGTGTTGGTCGGCGGCATGACCCGCATGCCGAAAATTCAGGAAGTGGTGAAAGCCTTTTTCGGCAAGGAGCCGCATAAGGGCGTCAACCCCGATGAGGTTGTCGCGATCGGCGCGGCGGTGCAAGGCGGTGTGTTGCAGGGCGATGTCAAGGATGTGCTGCTGCTCGATGTCACCCCGCTCTCGCTGGGTATTGAAACGCTGGGCGGCGTGTTCACGCGGCTCATTGACCGCAACACCACCATCCCGACCAAAAAGAGCCAGGTTTTCTCCACTGCGGAGGATAACCAGAACGCTGTGACCATCCGCGTGTTCCAGGGCGAACGTGAAATGGCGACCGATAACAAATTGCTCGGGCAGTTTGATCTGGTCGGTATTCCGCCTGCCCCGCGCGGTATGCCGCAAATCGAAGTCACCTTCGACATTGATGCCAACGGGATTGTCAGCGTCACCGCCAAGGATAAAGCGACCAGCAAGGAGCACCAGATCAAAATCCAGGCTTCCGGCGGGTTGTCGGATGCCGATATTGACAAGATGGTCAAGGATGCCGAAGCGCATGCCGATGAAGACAAAAAACGCCGCGAAGTGGTGGAGGCGCGCAATCAGGCGGAAAGCATGATCAACTCGACTGAAAAATCGGTCAAGGAACATGGCGACAAATTGCCTGCCGCAGACAAACAGGCCGTTGAGAGCGCCATTACGGCCCTGCGCGAGGCGGTTGGCGGCGACGATCTGGAGGCGATCACCGCCAAAACCAATGATCTGATGCAAGCCTCGATGAAGATCGGCGAGATCCTCTATAAGGCCGAACAAGAGGCCGCGGCCAATGCGGACGCCGCTGCGGACGGCGCCCCCAAAGAGGATGTGATCGACGCCGAATTCAAGGATGTTTCCGGCGATTCCAAGAAAAAATCGTAAGCCGCCTGAAAGGGTGAAGAGGGGTCCGCACAGCCTGCGGGCCCTTTTTATCGGCAGGGCAGGCGAGGGGCAAGCATGGCCAAACGGGATTATTACGAGGTTCTGGGGGTTGCCAAGGGGGCTGATGAGGCCACCCTTAAAAGCGCGTTCCGCAAACTTGCCATGCAATTCCATCCGGATCGCAACCCCAATGATGCCGAAGCCGAGCGCCGCTTCAAGGAAGTGAACGAGGCGTATCAGGTTCTCTCCGACCCCCAGAAGCGCGGCGCCTATGATCGCTTCGGCCATCAGGCGTTTGAAGGCGGCGGCCCGGGCGGGTTTGGCAACGATTTCACCTCCTCCATGAGTGACATTTTCGAGGATATTTTCGGCGATGTCTTCGGCGGCGGACGGCGCGGCGCCGGCGGCGGTCGGCATTCGCGCGAGCGCGGCGCGGATTTGCGCTATAACCTTGAAATTTCGCTCGAAGAAGCGTTTGCAGGCAAAAGCACCACGCTCAAAGTGCCGTCCTCCATTGCCTGCGAGGCGTGTTCGGGCACAGGCGCCAAGCCGGGCTCCAAACCCAAGAAATGCCAGACCTGCAACGGCATGGGGCGCGTGCGCGCTTCTTCCGGCTTCTTTGCCATCGAGCGCACCTGCCATAGCTGCGGCGGGCGCGGCGAGGTGATCGAGGATCCATGCCGGGCATGCTCGGGCACGGGGCGTGTAACGCGTGAGCGGACACTTTCGGTCAATATTCCGGCGGGTGTGGAAGAAGGCACGCGCATCCGCATAGCCGGTGAGGGCGAAGCGGGGATGCGCGGCGCGCCTTCCGGCGATCTGTATATTTTTGTCTCCGTGCGCCCGCACCCGATGTTCACGCGCGAGGGCGCCGATTTATTCTGCCGCGTGCCGATTTCCATGGTAGCGGCAGCATTGGGCACGCAGGTCGATGTGCCGGTGCTCGATGGCGGGGAGCGTAAGCTGGCCATCCCGGAGGGGACGCAATCGGGCAAGCAATTCCGCCTGCGCGGGCGCGGCATGCCGGTTCTGCGAGCCAATGGCCGCAACGCCCAGCAGCGGGGTGATTTATACGTGCAGGCCTTGGTGGAAACCCCACAAAACCTGACCAAGCGCCAACGCGACTTGCTGGAAGAATTCCAGCACGGCTCTTCTGAAAAAACCAATCCGGAAACCGAAAGCTATTTTGCCCAGTTCAAGAAGATTTTCGGCGGGGGATAACCCTTCCCTAAACAGGCGAGTTTAAATCCGCTTCATCACAGAACAGGCAAAAAAACGCTAAAAGCAGGATGATGGCCCTTTGACCGCATCCTGCTTTTATGTGTCTGTGGCAGAATGCGCCCTTTGTTTTTGAGGTTTTGATCAAAAATCAAAACGCTCCAGAACGCTGATCCTGGGCCCTTGCGACCCTGAACCTTCGGCGGTCATGGCGCGGAGAGCTGCCGCAACGCCCCCGCCCAATCCTCGATATGATAGACGCAGGCCATTTTGCCAGCCTTCATCTCGTGGATATCGATCGACATGATCTCAAAGGATTTCCCTTTGCCATCAACGCCAAAGAGCGGGGCTGCCGGTGTGCCGGTTACCCGGCAGCGCACGATATAGCGAGGGCCGGATTGCAAAATTTCCGCCACCGCGAAGGTCAGGTCGGGCACAATTTTCGTAATCGTGTCCATGGTTTGCACCAGTTGTGCGCCGGTCTTGTTGCCCTTGCCCGCCGGATCGCCAATGCTGACAAAATCTTGTGCGAACAAGGTCTCGGCTTGATTTGCCCGGTCGGCCTGCGGGGAGGCGGTGCAGAACCGCGCATAGAAAGCCTCCAGCACCGCGCGATCCTGATCGCTTTGGGCTTGGGCGGAAACATCCCTTCCGGTCGCCAGAGCGGCGCCGGGTGTCGTTGCGTTTGTCATGGTGTATCCTTTTTCAAGAGCAGAGAGCGTTTTTGATTTTGACGGACTCGTCAAAAGCAAAATAGATGTTTATTTGCAAATAGATAAAGGCAAGATATGGTTCCATCAAAACACATCTTGCTCTAGAGCCATTCCAACGATCGCTGGAACCGGTTTTGCGTCCGGAATTGCGTTAAAACAAAGAGATAGAGCGTTTCAGGCGATTCAATCTTCGCTGGAAACGCTCTAGAGATTGCAGGGGAGTTGCCCCAGCTTCCTGCAGACACTGACAGGAAACGCATCTTACCTGCATGGTATCAAAAAAGAAGTAGGTACTTTTTTGATACCATGCTATTTGCAACAAAATCGCCAGGGATGCCCCTTGCGGGCCCCAGCAAGGAGGCGCGCAACGGCCCCGCGCGCAACGGCCCCGCGCGCAATGGCAAGGAGGTTATAAAAAGAGCGCGCATAAAAGATCCCGCCCCAATCTCATCCGCAAGGCCAAGAAGGCTCAAGGAACCCGCCGCATGCTCAAAACCCAGCCTCCCTCAGCCCAGCCCGTAAAACGCGCCCGCCGCGCGCCGATTGCCGCGCTGGCCCAATGCCCGGTGCGGAATGTTCTGGATAAAATCGGCGACAAATGGAGCGTTTTGGTGATTTTCATGCTGCAGGATACCCCTTTGCGCTTCACGGCCTTGCGGCGCGCCATTCCGGATATTTCCCAGCGGGTTTTGACCGCCACCTTGCGCAAATTGGAGCGCGAGGGGCTGGTGTGGCGCATGGTTGCCGCCACCATTCCGCCCGCGGTCACTTATGGCCTCACGCCTTTGGGGCAATCGCTGCTGGCGCAGTTTTGTGCTTTGGCAGATTGGGCGCGGGGCAACCGGGAGGCCATTATAAGCGCCCGTGCCCGGTTCGATGCCGCCTTATAGGCGGGAGGAAAGGCCTTGCCTGGCCTGAGGATGCGGGGGCTTCATGCGCCGCTTGAAGGGCGAAAAAGGCCAGCACACCAAGATTATCCGCCCTCTCCCGTGCCAGAGGGCCGCCTGTTGAGGCGCTGCTTTAGCGGTAAAAAATTTTCTGTGGCCTCCAGCCCGTTTCAAGGCTTGCACGAAACGAGAAAGGCGGTATAACCCGCCCCGGATAGGGGAGTAGCTCAGCTGGTTAGAGTGGCGGTCTCCAAAACCGTAGGTCGTGGGTTCGAATCCCTCCTCCCCTGCCATCCTAACGTTTCATAACGAAACATTGAAACGTATAACCACATGAAAATAAAAAACAAACGCTGAAAAACGCCTTCTGCGTCCAAGTCGCGTGAGCCCTCGTGGCGCAGGGGCTGTGCCCCGCAGGAGGGGCTTGTGAGCACGCCGCCGATTGCAAGAAACACGCGGCGAGGATAAGCCGCCCCCGCCTGTTTGCGGGCCTGCCCTTGTTTGGAGAAGAACGCGTGTTTTGCTCTTTATGCGTCCATAAAAAGCAAGGGGCTGACATAGCTAAGGGTTGATTTTTATACTTTGACCCATTTGTTGAGAGTG
>CAZGKS010000192.1:0-4474 GCA_964526275.1 uncultured Methylobacterium sp.
GGCGATGGGCGATGCTGTCCTAAACCTCGAATGGGACCAGCCCGGCGGAAGCGCAAACTTCGAAACCATGGTGCTGTAAGGGAAGGCTGTAATTATAACGGCCGGGGCCACAAAGGTTCTTCAAAAGAAGCTATGGGGTCCCGGCGCGGGGTTTTAAGCGGAATGCGGGATGGTGCGCGCAAGCTGGAGCCCTCTATCAACCCCGAAACCGGTGAAGCTGCGCGCTTGTTTTTCAGCAAGATAGATTCCGGACGCGAAACCGGTTCCTACGATCGCTGGAATGGCTCTAGCTGGCTTTCGCATCCTTTGGAGACGCGCCAGAGTATGACGTGTTTAAACGGAAACACATCACGCTTTTTTCTCGATGTGGAGGAACGCGTCTTTTGCTTTGGATGGTTCTATCACACGCAAAAACGCTCTACCGCGCGCTCTCATAGAGTATGCGCGCGAGGCGGTTGTGATTTTCCACCTGCACCGGCAGGTCGATGGTGCGCATTTCTCCGTCTTCTACGATCACGCGGCCATTGATCACGCTGAGCGAAACTTTCGGCGGGGTGCAGAACACCAAAGCGGCGAGCGGATCGGCTTGTGCGCCCGCAAAATCAAGGCCCCGTATGTCGAAGGCGACGAGATCGGCGGCCATGCCGGGGGCCAGATGGCCGATATCGTCGCGGCCCAACACGGCTGCGCCGCCGCGGGTGGCGATCTCCAGGGCTTCGCGCGCGCCCATGGCGGCGGGGCCGAAGCCAACCCGCTGGAGCAGCATGCATTGCCGCGCCTCCCCGATCAGGTTGCCGGAATCGGCGGAGGCGGAGCCATCGACCCCCAGCCCAACCTTGACGCGCGCATCGCGCATGGCGCGCACGGGCGCAATGCCAGAAGCCAGACGCATATTGGAGCACGGGCAATGCGCAACGCCGGTGCCGGTATCGGCGAAGATCTGGATGGCGCGCGAATCGAGCTTGACACAATGGGCATGCCAGACATCGGGCCCCAGCCAGCCCAGGCTTTCGGCGTAATCTACCGGCTCCTTGCCAAACATTTCAAGGCTATAGGCGATATCGTTGTCGTTTTCTGCCAGATGCGTGTGCAAGGTTACGCCATAAGAACGCGCAAGCTTTGCGCTTTCGCGCATCAGATCTTCGCTGACCGTGAAGGGCGAGCATGGCGCGATAACGATGCGCAGCATGGCAAAACGGCTTTTGTCGTGATAGGTTTCCACCAGCCGTTGCATTTCCTTCAAGATGGCCGGTTCTTGTTCAACCACGCGGTCGGGCGGCAGTCCGCCCTTGCTTTCGCCCACGCTCATCGCGCCGCGTGCGGCATGAAAGCGGATCCCCACATGCTGCGCCGCCTCGATCGCCTCATCGAGCCTTGCGCCGTTGGGGTAAATATAAAGGTGATCGGAAGAGGTGGTGCAGCCGGTCATCACCAATTCACTCATCGCGGTGATAGCGGAAACGTGGATCATTTCCGGCGTGAGATTGGCCCAGATCGGGTAATGCGCTTTGAGCCAACCGAATAATTCGGCATCCTGTCCATCGGGAATGGCGCGGGTAAGCGATTGCACCATGTGGTGATGCGTATTCACCAAGCCCGGCAGCACAACATGGCCGGCAAGATCGATCACCCTATCGGCCTGTGGCAGGGGATCGTTGGGCGTGCCGATGGTGTGGATCTGGTTGTTTTCGATCAGGATGAACCCGCCTTCGATCTCGCGGCGTGTGGCGTCCATGGTGGCGATCAGGCGTGCGTTTTTAAGCAATAGGCGTTTGGCCACGGTTTCCCCCTAGGATCTTCTTCTCTTGGCGATATTTTATACGTGAAAATGTATCGGGTTACGCCATAAAAGCAAACCTGTTTTTGAAAGGGTTAGCATGATTCGGGCGCTTGGGCTGATTTCCGGCACCTCCATGGATGCGATTGATGTCGCGCTGGTTTTGAGCGATGGCGATGGCCAGGTGCGTGCCTTGGGCGGGGCCGCGTATCCCTATCCAGCGGATTTGCGGGCGCAATTAGGGGCGCTGATCGCGGACCGGGATCGGGCGGCGCATGGGGATGTTCGGGCGCTTGAGCGTGCGGTAACCTTGGCCTTTGCGGAAGCTGCCGAGCGGTTCTTGCAAGAGAGCGGTGCGGGCAAGCCGGATCTTGTTGGTTGCCACGGCCAAACCGTGTTTCACGCACCGCAGATCGGGCTTACGCGGCAGCTTTGCGACGGCGCCATGCTCGCCCGGCGGCTTAAGGTGGATGTGGTGTGCGATTTTCGCGCCCAGGATGTGCGCGCAGGCGGGCAAGGCGCCCCGCTCGTGCCGCTTTATCACGCCGCTCTGGCGCGCTCTGTGGGGGCGCGCCCGCTGATCGTGCTCAATTTCGGCGGGGTCGGCAATGTCACCTATTTGCCGGAGCAACCGGGGCCGTCTGCTGGTCCGGAGGCGGAATTTTCGCTCGCACCGCCTTTGGCGTTCGATACCGGCCCGGCTTCCGCCCTGATCGATGATGCCATGATGCGCCGCTTCGGCTTGCCCTATGATGCGGGCGGCGCGGTTGCCGCGCGCGGGCGCGTGGACCAAGCTTTGCTGGCAGATTTGCTGGCGCATCCGTTTTTTGCGCAAAAACCGCCTAAATCGCTGGATCGCAACGCGTTTCATGCGTTGGCGCTGCCGTTGCAGCGCTTGGCGGCAGAGGATGAAATCGCAACCCTGACCGCCTTCACCGTGCACGCTACTTTGGGGGCGCTGGCGCATCTGCCCAAAGCGCCCGCCCGCTGGCTGGTCACCGGAGGGGGGCGGCATAACGCGTTTTTGATGCAGGCTTTGGCGGATCATCTGGGCGTTCCGGTGGAGCCGGTGGAGGCCGCAGGCTGGAACGGCGACCTGCTGGAAGCGGAATGTTTCGCGTATCTGGCCATCCGCTCGCTCAAGGGCTTGCCGCTGAGCTTGCCAACCACCACCGGTGTTTACGCGCCGATGCAAGGGGGCGTGCTGTGGAAAAACGTTGAGCGTTAGCGGAACATTAACCATAATATTTTTTATTTTTCACTTTATGTTCTTTTTTGTTGACTTTTGTTTCGATAATTTTTTAGAATGAAAAAAGTACATTTTCGATGGAGGAACAAACGGCTTGCGGTTTTGTTTTGGTGGGCGGTTGCGGGTCCCCCCGTTGAGCGGGCGGGTTGTTTTAGCCGCTCTTGCGGAATGCGCTCTCTGATAGGGGGCGCGATTGGAGGCGCGCGGGCATGTCGCGGCGATGCCTGCTTTCGGCGCAGCGTGTAGCGTGCTGTCTGATTTTGATGCGGCTTGGTAGCGTGGTGCTTGGTTGTGGCCAAAGCCAGCAATGTTCTGTTAAGATGGTGGTTTCATCCGTCACTGCGGAGTTGTGAGACCAAGGCGGCCAGATCTGCCGGGGTGAGCGCGGTCATGGGTTTTTGCACTTTGGCGGCGCGGGTTTTATGGCCGGGCCGCAGCCAGAGCACGTAGGTTTCCAATCCTATGCAGGCGGGGTCTGTGCATTCGACCTCCGAGAGGGTGAGGGTGTCACAAGGATCGGGGGGCGATGCTGCCGGGGTTTGGAGACTGAGTTCCGAAGTATTTGTTTCGGCTGTGCTTGTGTCGGGTGTGCGTGCTTCTGCATGAGGGTTTGCGTGCAACAGCGCCAGAAGGTGCGCGCGCAAGGCGGCTTTCATCGCGGTATCGGGCGCTGCCTGCGCACGGTTCTTGTCCGCACGGTTCTTGCGAGAGAAAAATCGCATCTTGCCAGGCTCCTTGTTCTTTGAGGGCTCCTTGTAAGAGAAATGTGCTTTGAAGGAAACACATCCGGCTCTCAGGTTGCTCTTACGCCAATGGCTTGGGATGCTGCCGCATAAGGCCCTTGAAGGGAACGAAGCACTCCCCGAAACTCGGTCACCCAGACTGGAAAATTCTGGGGTTTATGGCTCATGCCGGCGGGGGTGCCGATGAGCCATTCATAAGCGATATCGGCGGCTTGTTGCCGATGGCGCTATGCGGCCGAACCTCGTTGTAGTCCTTACGCCAAGCCTTTATTTTTTCGCGGGCGTCGTCAAGGCTCATGAACCCGTGCATGTTCAGGCACTCCGCTCGGAACTTGCCGTTAAAGGACTCGATAAATTCCGCAGGAATTGCGCGAAGCGTGATTGTCGGTTGGCTTGCCCGGCCGGGAGAAGTCGAGAATGACGCCCTTCTGATAGGCCCAGAGGTCGAGATCCCGGCGGATAAACTCCTCCCCCCGATAGCTGAACCGAGGATCAACGGCGGGCGAGAACCGCGAGTAGGTATCGACGATGGTCAACCCGCGCAGCTTTCTGCCTGTTGCAAGCGGGTCATGGACAAAGTCCATCGCCCAGGTCTGGTTAACCTGCACAGCTGGCCGGCGGTCTTCCCGCAGCTTCGCCTTCACGCGGCGCTTTAGAGCAATTCCAGCGAAGATTGAATCGCCTGAAACGCTCTATCTCTTTGTT
>CAZGKS010000193.1:0-4341 GCA_964526275.1 uncultured Methylobacterium sp.
CGATATGATTACGTAATTGAAGCCATGGTCTATAGACCCGGTTCTTATATGTTAACCAGTATAATGACCGGTAAAGTGGATATACTTGATAGAATTGAGTTTGTTAAATTCAGCAATTCTAATGGTCTGTTCGATATCGCTACGTTCCAGCAGGTAGTTCCAACGGAGGGGAACGATGCGGGCTCTGGTTTAGAAAGCAATGATTCAATCGATCTCTTGGAGGGGGATGACAGCTATCAAGCGCGTGGCGGTGATGACACCGTGATCGGCAATATCGGTAATGACACGCTTTATGGCGAAACAGGGAATGATTCGCTTGTTGGGGGTGTTGGCAATGACGCCCTGGATGGCGGGGCTGGCAATGACATGCTAGTGGGGGGTGATGGCAACGATGTATATTATATCGACTCACTGAAGGATCTGATCGTTGAAAATGCGGCGGTCACTGCAGGGTATGATACTGTGATCACTAGCCTTGCCAGCTATACGCTGGGAGTGACTAGGGCGTGTTGACAAAATGTCTGATCCAGATGCGCAGAGCGCCGATGATGGCGAAGCCGAGATAGCTGTTGGCTGTTTTGTCGTATCGCGTCGCGATGCGCCTGTTCTGTTTCAGCCTTGAGAAGCAGCGCTCGATCTGGTTTCGCAGGGTGTAGATGAAGCCATCCACCGGCATCTGGATTTTGCGGTTGCGCCGGTGCGGGATCACTGGCGTAACGCCTCGCTTTGCGAGGTCATCGCGAATGGCATCGCTGTCATAGCCCTTGTCGGCAATCAGGACCTTGGGCATGGGGCCGGGTTCGTCCATGATGGGCTGATAGCCTTTGACATCCGATGCTTCGCCCGGTGAGAGCGTCATCGCCACAGGCAGGCCCAGAGCGTTGGTTCTCAGGTGGATCTTGGTCGTGAAGCCACCACGAGAACGGCCAAGATTTTCGTCCGCAACGCCCCCCTTTTTGCGCCCGCCGCGTGCTGGTGGGCGCGAACAATGGTGCTGTCGATCATCTGGACCGTGTCCTGGCCTTCACCGCTGTCGTTCAGCGCCTCCAGAATGACATCCCACATCCCGGCAACCGTCCAGCGCCGGAACTGGCGATAGACTGAACTCCACTTGCCAAAATGCTCGTGCAGATCGCGCCAGGGCACGCCGGTGCGCGCAATCCAGAAAATGCCGTCGAGGATCAGGCGATGATCAGCAGGTGGCCTGCCACTGCGCGCGCCCTCATGCACCAGAAAAGGCGAAAAGAACGCCCATTCCTCATCATCCATCAATCCGCGAACCAAGGCGCTGCTCCTTAAAAGCAGCCTTGAATCAGAACTCAGATGATTTGGGAATCCTCTTTGTCAACACGACCTAGCCGATTACAGCATAACCACGAATAATACCCCCGGTGTTTATATCGTTACCAATGCGGTTACCGGCGAAGCGGATACCCTCGCGGGGGTTGAGTTTGTGGCGTTCCGCGATTCCGCGAATCCGGTCGACATTATATCGTTCATGCGGGCGAAACCAACCACAGGCAATGATACGATCTCGGGCACATCGGGCAATGATTCGATCGATTTGAATGCGGGGGATGACAATTGTGCCGCAGGCGGCGGCAATGACAGCGTGTTTGGCAATACCGGCAATGATAGTGTTCATGGTGGTGCTGGTGCTGACTCGCTCGACGGCGGTGCGGGGGCAGATACGCTCCAAGGTGGGTTTGGTGCGGATTCGCTCAATGGTGGCGATGGCAACGATGTTCTCTATGGGGATGCCGGGGATATTCTGTATGGCGGTGCTGGCCGGGATGTGTTCATGGTATCCGCCGCGTTTGATAGAAACAATATCAAAGACTTCAATGCTGCCGAAGATACGGTTACCGTCGTGCCGAAATCTACCGTATTCGGTGCGAAATATTACACGATTGCGAGTGGGATCCAAACGCTCGACCAGATCAACTTTGCGGCAACGCCTGCTTTCAGTGAAAATGTTGCCGCAATTGCCTATAGTTCGACGAAGGGCAGCTTTTATACCGGCGGCGCGAGCGATTATTTCGCCGCAGTTTATTCGAGCACGTTCGAGGTTGCGAGCGCGGGGACCTATGCGTTCAAGCTCACCAGCGATGATGGCTCGCGCCTTTATATCGACGGCGAGGCGGTGATCGATATGCCACGCTTGCAAAGCGCTACCGCGCGCGAGGCAAGCGTTGCGCTCGATGCAGGTGTACATGAGATCGAAGTGCGGTATTTCGAAGCGGGTGGGGATGCCGTGCTGAAGCTCGAATGGGATCAGCCTGGCGGGAGCGCACTCTTCGAAACCATGGTCTTGTAAACGGGAGGGACGCCTGCTGGCTTTCGGACTTCCCCATGAGGCCAGGAGCCAGGCCAAGAGCTGGGTGTCTTCAAGAGCCGGGTGTGTTTTTGTGAAACCATATCCGGCTTTTATCGCTTTCTAGAAAGGCGTGTTTTGCTTTTGATCATTCCAGAGCGTTTCAGGCGATTCAATCTTCGCTGAAAACGCTCTAGTCTTACTTTTCAAGCTGTAGCCAATCGGCGGTGTTCAACCCTTGCAGGCCGGGGCAGATGATGGGCGTTTGCCGCCATTGCTGCAAGTGCGCGCGGAGGGTTTCCGCCGCCGGTGTGTCACGGTCACCCCGCCGATTCTGGAGGATGCCACGCGCGATATAAGGAGCGTTTTCGTCCCCTTCGCAAGCCAGATCGCTTAAGGTTTTGGCCAAAGCAAGCGCATACGCCGCTGGGGTTGGGTATTGCTTCCGGGATTGGGTTTCTGCCGCCTGCCAGAAGGTTTGGTCTGATTTATCTTCCGTTTGTTTGGGGGCTTTCAACCGCGTAAAGCGTGCCGCGATGGCTTTGCTGTCTTGGTAGTAGGCCGTATTCGCCAAAGCGGCCTTTTCCAACGCCTCGATGCGCGGGGTATCGAGCACGAAGATTCCTGCGGCAACCGATGCACTCGGGATGCCGCTCAAGCGGCTCGGAGCCCCCGGTCAACGCATGACATCCCGCTGGCTCATGGTGTGATTGAAGGTGTTGATGCGGATGCATTGCTTGACGACAAGGCTTATGATGCAGATCATCTCATTGAAAAAATAAAATAAAAGGATATGAATAGTGTCATTCCATCCAAACGAAACCGCATGGTCAAGCGTTTATACGATGAGGATCTTTACAAAGAAAGGAACATCATCGAGCGGTTCTTCAATAAAATCAAACAGTTTAGATGGCTTGCAACCCGATACGACAAACTTCTTGCCAATTTTATGGGCTTCGTCAAAGTTGCAGCAATCGCTATCTGGCTTAAATAGTTAAAATGTCACTAAGCTTTAGGCAAAGGGGAGATTTTTCAGGATGTTTTCAACGTGCAGTCTTTCAATATTGACGTGGCGGGCGCCAAAAACGCTAGAAAATACGCTTCTTTCTGTGCAATCGATAGCGCCGTTATTTAAAGAACGTTACGTGATTTGTCAGGAAGCGGATGCGTTAGAAATAGAAATTTCACACCGCTACGGATTTGAACCCATAGAGATTCCTTCCAATCTTGGTATTCAAGAAGGGCTCGCTCAATGCGCAGCAATTGCCAATACAGAATTTGTTTTGGTTATGGAAAATGATTGCGTTTTATTGGAACCAGCCTTTGCCTATGCTACGTTGAAGGCTTGTGAAACCGCTTTTTTGAACGACGATGTTGATTATATCAAACTCGGCCATAAAATAGACGCTCTCAATTCAAGATACCGTAAATATTGGAGCGCAGATGCACCTCCTCGCAAAAAATTCTGGGGGTATGTCCGGCCAATTGAAGCAAAATCGTGCTGCGCGAACATTGTTTATCAGGATAATTTTCCCTTCCATGGCACGCATAATGTTCAGAGATTGAGCGATAATTTATATGTTACATCTTCTAAATTTGTAAATTGGACTAATCGAGCGTTTATAATACGAAAATCGTTTTTTTTAGAAAAAATACTTAAATTTGCTCGAGAAAACCCTGCAAAAGGCAAGGTCAATGGAAAACCAGATCTTGAAAAAGAAATGAATTGCTTCTGGAATAGATCTTGGTGGAGACGCCAGAATTTCAAGGTTGGATTGACGCTTCCTGGGCTTTTTGGCCACGAAAGACTTGATCGCAACAAAGATGATGAAAAATTTGTAGCGAAGAATGAACTTGGCAGCAAATGAATTTTATAGCTTGATATCCTGACCTGAAAATAAGTTTGCTGATTTGTATTAGTTATTATTTACTTATGTTTTAAAGTGCTACGGAAGAGCCATGGCTTGAGTGTAAACCATTCGTGAGAAATATACTCTAAAAACATCGCGTTATGCAAGGGATATGAT
>CAZGKS010000194.1:0-2652 GCA_964526275.1 uncultured Methylobacterium sp.
CGGCAACCACGAAGTCATGATGCGCGGCACCTTTGCCAATATCCGCATCAAGAACTTCATGGTCAAGGATGCCGCAGGCAACACCCCGGAGGGCGGCTATACCATCCACCAGCCCACCGGCGAAAAAATGTTCATCTATGACGCCGCGCAGCGTTATGCCGCCGATAACGTCCCCTTAGTGGTGTTTGCGGGCGTGGAATACGGCAATGGCTCCAGCCGCGATTGGGCCGCCAAGGGCACGATGCTGCTGGGCGTCAAGGCCGTGATCGCGCAAAGCTTCGAGCGGATCCACCGCTCCAACCTTGTCGGCATGGGCATTGTCCCCTTCGTGTTCGAAGACGGGACCACCTGGCAAACCCTTGGTCTCAAGGGCGATGAGCAGGTGGATATTCTCGGCCTTGCCAGCGTCCAGCCCCGCCAGAAGGTCACCGCGCGCGTCACCCGCGCCGATGGCACGGCGTTTGATCTGCCGTTGCTCTGCCGCATCGATACGCTCGATGAGGTGGAATATTTCAAAAACGGCGGCATTCTCAACTACGTGCTGCGCCAATTGGCGGCGTAAGCGCGCAGGCCACATAGCGTTTCTGCTTTCGATGGAAACATCGAAAGCAGAAGACGCGTTCTTTAACACCAAGATAAGAAACGTTTTTGCTTTCGGTGAAATCATCGAAAGCAAAAGACGCGTCCTTCTGCAAAGAAACAAAAGCAGGATATGTTTTTATCAAAACGCATCCTGCTCTGGCCCGGTTTGTGTAAAAACAGCCGGAGCAGCGCGTCTTTGCCAAACAACCCACAGCCCGGCGCCGCAAGCGTCGGGTTTTTTTGCGCCGCATCCCCTATTCAGTTTCAAATCTTATCCCCGCTTTGCCAAACGCGCGTAATCTGGTCCCGTCGCCCGGTCAGGCGCCCCCCATCGCGCGAAGGTGGGGCCAGCGGGGCGACCTTGTTTCGGGCAATGGAACGCGTGGATTTTTCGCGCGTCCATGCCGTTTATTTGCCTTCGCACCGCAAATCGGCGGAAACGCCCCTGCCCATTCGATAGCGATCCTGCTTAAGCCACAGGTTGCGTGCCCGCCTAATCGAGCTATCCGGGTTGATGCGAAACAAGACGGTGCGGGGCACGCCCCCAGCCCGCCGGCGGTCTGCCGGTCTACCACCCACATTCCCCGCACGTGCCCGCCCGGTTGGCTGGCCGTGCCCCGCACCGCCTGACGCTTTATACCCGCTGGGGCTCCCCCAGGCGGCGCTTTGGCGCGCCGGTTACAACAGCCCCAGCGCGCGGAAGCTGGCATGCCCCTCGCGCCCGATAATCAGATGATCGTGGATCACAATCCCCAGCGGGCCCGCCAGAGCCACAATCTCGCGCGTCATTTCAAGGTCGAGCCGGGAGGGCGTGGTGTCGCCGGAAGGGTGGTTATGCACCAAAATCAGCGCGGAAGCATTGCGTTGCAGCGCCCGTTTCATCACTTCGCGCGGATAAACCGGCGTGTGATCCACCGTGCCGCGCTGCATCACTTCATCGCCCAGCAGGCCGTTGCGTTTATCCAAAAACAGCACGCGAAACTCCTCGCGTTCCGCAAACGCCATCGCCGTGCGGCAATAGGTCAGCACCGCGCTCCACGAGCCAAGCACTTCGCGCTTGTCCACCGCGCCCAGTGCCAGCCTTTGGCCGACAGTTTCCAGCAATTTGAGATCATGGAGAATGGCCGGTCCCACCCCTTTCACTTCGGCAAGCTGCGCTACGGGCGCGTGGATCACCTCCGCCAGCGACCCGAACCGCGCGATCAGCGCCTTGGCGAGCCCTTTTACATCCCCGCGCGCAATGGCGCGAAACAGCACCATTTCCAGTATTTCGTAATCGGGCAAGGCATCGGGCGCGGCGGCAAAACGCTCCCGCAGCCGCTCGCGATGCCCCAGATAATGCGGCGCTGTGTCCCCTGGCGATGCACCCTTGTGGGAGGAACCTTTAACGGAACCCGCCACGCGCGCAGCCGACCGCGCACGCTTGGAGGGCTCCGCCGGAGCGGGCGAAAACGGTTCCACAGACCGCTTTGGGGCAGGCACAGCCGGTCTATCAAACCATGTATCGGACAAGGTATCTGGCAAAACGCTTTGGGCAGGCTCTGGGTAAGGTTCTGGCAAAGCCGTCCCGGCAGCCGCTGGCCGCGCGCTCGATTCTCCCGCTGGTGCCAAAAGATCGCGGAAAACCGGCGATAGCAAATCTGAAAAGGCCGCATTGCCCCTGGTTTCACCAAGCTTTTCACGCGGTTTTTCATCCCGCTTGGCGGATGCAGGCGGTGTCACCGCAGTTCTGGAAGGTTTACGCGCCCGCTGCAGCGCCTGCGCGTTTTCGGGCAGGAAATTTGTACTATCGCCCAGCCCGGACGAATCAGCAAAACCGTCTGGCATCGCGCGATCCGGGGGCTTCTTGCGCTCGCTCATCGCCTAACCTGCCACGATAACCTTCGGCCTGTCCGGAAAATCCAGCCCGGCAGGCGAGCGCGTAAACACTTCGCACCCGGTTTGCGTAATGCCAATGGTATGCTCGAATTGCGCGGAAAGCGAGCGATCGCGCGTCACTGCCGTCCAGCCATCGCCCAGCACTTTCACGTCCGCACGCCCCAGATTGATCATCGGTTCGATCGTGAAAAT
>CAZGKS010000194.1:2662-4321 GCA_964526275.1 uncultured Methylobacterium sp.
CTCCAGCACGGGGCCTTCGCCAGCCCGGCCAAAATGCAAGACATTGGGTTCATCATGAAACAATTGCCCGATCCCGTGACCACAAAAATCGCGCACGACCGAGCAGCGCTCGCCTTCGGCAAAGGTCTGGATCGCCGCGCCGATATGGCCGAAGGTTGCCCCCGGCTTTGCGGCCGCAATGCCGCGCTCCAGCGCCTCATAGGTAATTTCCACCAGCCGCATCGCTTTGCGCGGCACCGCGCCAACGCCATACATGCGGCTTGCATCACCGTGCCAGCCGTCGACGATCAGAGTGATGTCGATATTGACAATATCGCCGTCTTTGAGCGGTTTATCCCCCGGAATACCGTGGCAAACCACATGATTGACCGAAATACAGCTCGAATGCGTATAGCCGCGATACCCAAGCGTTGCGGGCACCGCGCCATGATCGAGCGCGAATTCAAAGATCTTGCGGTCAATTTCTGCGGTAACCGCGCCCGGCACGACCAGGGCTGCCACCCTATCCAGCGCTTGGGCGGTCAATTGCCCGGCCTTGCGCATCGCCGCAAACGCGGCATCATCGTGCAGCGGAATAACCCCGGCGCGGCGGCGCGGCGCGGAAGCAGGATCAAGAGGTAGCGTCATTTTTTCTTGCATCGCTTTTGATAGCCTTGAAAAAAAACAAAAACAACTCTCTCTCCCCTCGCTTTTGGTTTCGTCTTTGGCTATGCAGAGCCAGCAGGAAGTTGCCCGAGCAAAATGACCCGAAAAACTACCCAAGAAAAACACTCAAGAAAAATACCCTTGGTCACTTTCTCGCCTATTCTCTTGCTTTGATTTGGAGTGCTGGGCAATGCAAGGCACAAAAACGCAAGCAGATTCTCCACAGGGGCACGCCCCCGCGATAACCGCTGCCTTGCTGATCATCGGTGATGAAATCCTCTCGGGCCGCACAAAAGATAAAAATATCGGCACTATCGCAGAATATCTCGGCCAGATCGGGATTGATCTTGGCGAAGTGCGGATCGTGCCCGATAAACGCGCACAGATTATCGCTGCCCTCAACGCCTTGCGCGCGCGTTACACCTATCTGTTCACAACCGGCGGTATCGGCCCAACCCATGACGACATTACCGCTGAATGCGTGGCGGAAGCCTTTGGGGTCGCGCTGCCCATCAACCCCGAAGCCCGCGCCATGCTGGTCGAGCGCCATGGCGCGCATGCGCTCAATGAAGCCCGGCTGCGCATGGCCCGCATTCCGGAAGGGGCAAAACTGATCCCCAACCGCATTTCCAAAGCGCCCGGCTTCTGGCTCGATAACGTGATCGTCATGGCCGGAGTGCCGATGATCATGCAAGCCATGCTCGATGAAATCGGCCCGCAGCTTCAGACCGGTATCACGGTGCTCTCGCTCGCCATCCCCACCGATGGCCTGCCCGAAGGCGTTTATGCCACAGGGCTTGGTAAAATCGCGGAAGATTTCTCCTCCCTGTCGATTGGCTCTTACCCTTCCTTCGCAGACAATAAATTCACCAACCAGATCGTCCTTCGCGGCCGCGATCAAGCCCTGCTCAAAGCGGCGCACGCGCAGATCATCGCGCTGCTTGCCACCTTGTCCGCCGATTCGGGGGGGGGGGGGGGGGGGGGGGGGGGGGGGGGGGGGGGGGGGGGGGGGGG
>CAZGKS010000195.1:0-4248 GCA_964526275.1 uncultured Methylobacterium sp.
CGATCTGGCGCGCGGAAATGCGATCCGGATCCATGGCTTTAAGCCCGAACTCGCCAAAGGCCAGCTCAAAGCCACCCTTTGCCTCGCCCTTGACACGTCCCTTGAACTGCTTCCGGAACTTGGTTTTCTTCGGTTGCAACATGGTTCACTCTCCTCACGCCGCGTCGGGCGTGCGGCGCGATTGCGAACGCTGATCGTCGTTGACGCGCTTGTCTTGCGCCATCGGATCATGTTCGAGAATCTCGCCCTTGAAAATCCAGACCTTGATTCCGCAGGTGCCATACGCCGTATGCGCCGTGGCAACCCCGTAATCAACATCCGCGCGCAAGGTATGGAGCGGCACGCGCCCCTCCCGATACCATTCCACGCGCGCAATTTCAGCACCGCCCAGACGCCCCGAGCAGGTGATCTTGATCCCTTCCGCGCCAAGCTTCATGGCCGATTGCACCGCCCGCTTCATCGCCCGGCGAAACGCCACGCGGCGCTCCAGCTGCTGGGCAATTGAATCCGCCACCAAGGTGGAATCGAGTTCAGGCTTGCGCACTTCCACGATATTGAGCGAAACTTCGCTCTTGGTCATGAGCGCGATTTGCTTGCGCAATTTGTCAATATCCGCGCCTTTTTTACCGATAACCACCCCCGGACGTGCCGAATACAGGGTTACACGGCATTTTTTGTGCGGACGCTCGACAATAATCTTAGAAATGGCAGCCTGCTTGAGCGTTTTCATCAGCTCCGCACGAATTTTGAAATCCTCGTGCAGCATCGGCCCGTAATCACCGGAATTGGCGAACCACCGGCTATCCCAGGTGCGGTTGATCCCAAGCCGCAGCCCGATTGGGTTTACTTTTTGGCCCATGATTTACTCCCCCGCCTGCCGCAGCACGATGGTGATGTTGGAAAACGGCTTGGTCACGCGCCCTGTACGGCCCCGACCATGAAACTGGATCCGCTTCATGACAATCGATTTGCCGACAAACGCCTGCGCCACAACCAGATCATCAATGTCGAGATCGTGATTATTTTCAGCATTGGCAATCGCACTCTCCAAGCATTTGCGCACATCGCGCGCAATCCGCTTGCTGCTGAATTCAAGATCCGCAAGCGCCGTATTGACCTTCTTGCCGCGAATAAGCTGGGCAACAAGGTTCAATTTTTGCGGCGAAATGCGCAAGTTACGCGCAACGGCCTTGGATTCATTGTCGCCCTCGCGCCGGGCATTGGCTACCTGGCCCATGGTTACTTCCTCTTCGCCTTCTTGTCCGCCGCATGCCCGTAATAGGTCCGCGTTGGCGCAAATTCACCCAGCTTCATCCCGACCATTTCTTCCGAAATCATCACAGGAATATGCTTATGGCCGTTATGGACCCCAAAAGTCAGCCCGACAAACTGGGGCAGGACCGTCGAACGACGGCTCCACACCTTGATCACTTCACTACGGCCCGAGGCACGGGAGGCCTCTGCCTTCTTCAGAAGGTATCCGTCAACAAACGGACCTTTCCAAACCGAACGCGGCATGAGCCTCTCCTTATTTCTTGCGAGCGTGACGCGAGGACACGATAAACCGGTCCGTACGCTTGTTGGAACGTGTTTTCTTGCCTTTGGTGGGCTTACCCCATGGCGTCACCGGATGCCGGCCACCAGACGTACGCCCTTCACCACCCCCATGCGGATGGTCGATCGGGTTCATGGCCACGCCGCGGTTATGCGGGCGAAAACCAAGCCAGCGGGTACGCCCCGCCTTGCCCAGAGAAATATTCATATGGTCGGCATTCGATACCGCGCCAATCGTGGCATAGCATTGACCGGAAATAAGCCGCTGCTCACCCGAATTGAGGCGCAAAATAACATAGCCCTGGTCGCGACCGACGATCTGCGCGTAATTACCCGCCGAACGGGCAATCTGCCCACCCTTGCCGATTTTCATCTCGACATTATGAACAATCGTCCCCACCGGGATATTCGCCATCGGCATCGCATTGCCGGGCTTGATATCCACCTGTTCACCCGCCACGACGCTATCACCAATGGCCAGACGCTGCGGTGCCAGAATATAGCTCTGCGTGCCATCCTTATAAGTGATCAGCGCGATAAACGCCGTCCGGTTGGGATCATATTCCAGCCGTTCAACAACGGCCGCCATATCCGGCTTGGCACGACGCTTGAAATCAACCAGACGATAGGACCTTTTATGCCCGCCCCCCCGGAAGCGCACGGTGATGCGCCCTGTATTATTGCGCCCACCCGCGCTGTGCTTACCTTCGGTCAAAGCCTTGACAGGCTTGCCCTTGTAAAGCTCCGAGCGATCCACCAGAACGAGCTGGCGAGTGCCGGGGGTGATGGGATTATAATGTTTAAGTGCCATGATCCTTCATCCCATCTCAAAGACCGGTCGTCACGTCAATCGACTGGCCGGGCGCAAGCGTCACAACCGCCTTTTTGACATCCGACTGCTGGCCGAGAATACCCTTGAAGCGCTTGACCTTGCCCTTGCGCACCAGCGTATTGACGCTCGCCACCTTGACATCAAACAACCGCTCCACCGCATGTTTGATTTGCGGCTTTGTCGCATTCTTGGCAACTCGGAACACCACCTTGTTGTGTTCCGAAAGCGCTGTCGCCTTCTCGGTGATCACCGGAGAAAGGATGACATCGAACAATTTCGGGTCCATCGTCATGCGTGCTCTCCTCAACCAAGCCGTGCTTGCAGCGCATCGAGCGCGGCTTGCGTCAGCACCAATGTATCATGGCGCAGAATGTCATAGACATTGATTCCCTGCACCGGCAACACGTCGATATTCGGAATGGCGCGAGAAGCAAGCAGGAAATTGTCCTGCAGCTCTGCCCCGCCGATAATCAGCGCGTTGGTCATGCCCAGCTTGCCCAATGTATCCTTGAGCGCCTTGGTCTTGGGCGCATCGATCTCCGCCCGGTCGAGCACGATCAATTGCTGTGCCATCGCCTTGGTCGACAAGGCCAATTTCAATGCCAGCACCCGCACCTTCTTGGGAAGGTCATGCGCATGCGAACGGGAGATCGGGCCAAAAGCCCGACCGCCACCCCGGAATTGCGGCGCTTTGGCAGAACCATGCCGCGCGTTACCGGTACCCTTTTGCTTGTAAAGCTTGCGCGTTGTCCGATTAATCGTCGAACGCTCCTGCGCTTGATGCGTACCCTGCTGCCGTTTGGCAAGCTGATAGCGCACCATGCGATGCAAAATATCGACGCGCGGCTCAAGGCCAAACAGCGCCTCTGGAAGATCAACCGAACCGGCTTGTGTGCCAGCCAGCGTTAGGACCGAGAGTTTCATGACCTTACGCCTCCGCCGAAGAATTTGCCGCAACAGGCGCAGCAGCCCCGCCATTCAGGCGAAACTTGCCCGGAACCGGCGTATCTTGGTGAACCGGTTTCTTGATCGCATCGCGAACCGTAATCCAGCCACCCTTGACACCAGGAACAGCCCCTTCCACCAGAATGAGGCCGCGCTCGACATCCGTGCGCACCACCTTGAGATTAAGCGTTGTAACGCGCTCAACGCCCAAATGGCCAGGCATCTTCTTGTTCTTGAAGGTTTTACCAGGATCCTGGCGCCCGCCAGTCGAACCGATCGAACGATGCGAAACGGAAACACCATGGGTTGCACGCAAGCCACCGAAATTCCAGCGCTTCATACCGCCCGCAAACCCCTTACCGGTCGTCGTGCCTGTCACATCGACAAACTGACCGATTGCGAAATGATCCGCAAGGATCTCCGCGCCCACCGGGATCATTCCGCCATCATCGACCCGGAATTCTACCAGCTTCATGCGCGGTTCAACCCCCGCAGCGCCAAAACGCGTACGTTCCGCCTTGGAAACATTCTTGGGCTTGGCCTTGCCTGCCCCAAGCTGCAGCGCAACATAACCGTCCCGCGCCTGTGTCCGATGCGCTACCACCTGGCAGCCATCCAACTTAAGCACGGTAACCGGCACATGTTCGCCGTTTTCATTGAAGACTCGGGTCATCCCGAGTTTCTGTGCAATTACCCCGGACCTCATGGGCGATTTTCCTTATTCCAGAGGAGGTCTATTCCAATCCCGCGCAGAAGCGCGGGCACGAATTTCACACCCGCGCCAAACGCGGGCCGAAAGCTTACAACCGGATCTCGACATCCACCCCGGCGGCCAGATCGAGCTTCATCAGCGCATCCACAGTCTGGGGGGTCGGATCAACAATATCGAGCACGCGCTTATGCGTCCGGTTCTCGAA
>CAZGKS010000196.1:0-4245 GCA_964526275.1 uncultured Methylobacterium sp.
GGCTGGTACAGCGCAACGCCATGAAAACCTGGGAGAACGGCACCGATTTCCTAAGCGCGCTAAAGGCTGATGCCGATATTGGCGCAGCGCTTCCCCCCGCCAAACTCGAAGCCTTGTTCGATCTGGGCTATCACTTTGCGCATATAGACACCATCTTCGCCCGCGTATTTGGGAAATAACCCGGCTTGCCAAGGGCTTCAGGGCAAGGGCTTTGTTTTAGGCCGTGCGCTTTATGCGCCATATTTTCGGCCGACGCCCTTATTCCACAGCGACAAAAATAAGTTGCGTTGCGCCGGCGCTGCGCTGATCGCGCACGCGCAACCCGGCTGGCAGGCGTACCTCTACCCCCGCCGCCTCTTCCAGCACGCAGAGCGCCCCTGTGGCAAGCCAGCCGCCTTGCAGCGCGCTGTGCAGCGCGGCTTCGCCCAATCCCTTGCCGTAAGGGGGATCACAAAACACCAGATCGAAGGCGTCGAACGGGGTCAAAGCGCCCAGCTTTGTGGCATCGCGCCGTAAAATGCGCGTCACGCCGCCAAGGCCCAACGCCTCGATATTCTCGCGCTGTAACCCGCGCGCCTGCGCCCCGATATCGACCAGAACCGCACTCTGCGCCCCGCGCGAGAGCGCTTCAAAACTATTGGCGCCGGTGCCTGCGAATAAATCCAGCACACGCTTGCCAACCACCGGGAAATCAAGCCCATGGTCGAGAATATTGAACACGCTTTGGCGCATGCGGTCCGATGTCGGGCGGATAGCCTGCCCGCTGGGCCCCTTGAGCGCGCGCCCGCCTAAAGATCCCCCGGTGATCCGCATCAGCGATCCTTGCGGGGTTTACCCCCTTTCGGGCCGAAGGGAGGCTTGCCGCCGGGCTTGCCGCCTGAAAAGGGCCGGGCCCCAAAGCCGGGTTTGCCGCCAGGTTTTCCCCCGAACGAAGGTTTACCCCCGAACGACGGCTTGCCGCCATAAGCAGGTTTCTCCCCGAAGGAAGGCTTGAACCCACCGCGTTTGGGGTGTGCATCGCCCGAAGGTGCGCCGCCCCCTTCTGGCCCGCGGCCGCGATAGCCTTGCCCGCCTTGGTAGCCCTCGCCGCCGCGCGGGTTTTGCCTGCCTTGCCCCCCCTGCTCGCTGCGGGGCTCGGCACGGTCACGATAGTCCGGACGAGGATTGGGGCGGGAATCTTGGCGATATTCTTGCCGCCCCCGGTTTTCCGAGGCGCCGCGGTTTTCGCGGCCTGCGGCGGCATCGGGACCGCGCGGCGCACGAAATTCGCCGCGTGCCTCCCCATCGCGGCGCGAGTCCGCGAAGGGTTTGCGCGCGGGGCGTTGATCTTCCCCAAACCGTGCGGGTCTGGGGGCAAAATTGCGGCCAGCCCCCGGGGAGGAAGCATCGCGCCCACCGTAGCGAGCACCTGCATTAGGCCTTCCGCCTTGGGCGCGATCTTGCCCGCGATCTTGCCCGCGATCTTGGCGTGCATCTTGCCCGCGATCCTGGCTATCGTAGCGTGGGCGCTCGCGATGTTGGTTGTCTCTTCTCGGGCCATCAAAGTTTTTTGGACCGTTGAAGTTTCTTGGGCCTTCCCGTCTTGGGCCCTCAAAATTTCTTGGCCCATCAAAATTTCTTGGACCCTCAAAGTTTCTTGGCCCCTCAAAGTTTCTTGGGCCGTCGAAATTTCTCGGGCGCTCGCTATTGGCGCTATCGCCATAGGGGCGGGGGCGGTGTCCCTCGCTGCGCTGCGGGCGCGGAGCATCGCCATAAGAGGCGCGCGGCGCGCGCGGGCTTTGCTTCCAATTCGGGTTACGTTGCCAATTCGGGTCTCTTGGTGTGCCTTGATCGCTTTGGTCCAGGCTTTCGCGCACAGGTTCGGGGCGGCGGGTAATCCGCTCCACCGCAACCTCGCGCCCCTTGCGGTCGGCCACTTTTTCGTGCTCAACCGCAAACGTTTCATCGCCGCCCAAGGCCAGAGCGCGTTTCTCGCTCGGTTTACGCCGATCAAAGCGCTTGCGCGGCGCTTCTTCCTGGCTCACCTCCGGCGTGTCGTCGCGCCGGGGACCATCGAAATACAGCCCCGCCTCCTCGGCGATACGCGGGCCCAATTGGTCTTTGAGCGTGCGGGTGCGCACTTCCTCGATCGCGCCTTCGCCCAGATCTTCCAGCCTGAAAGGCCCGAACGAAACGCGGATGAGCCGCGTAACCCGCAGATCCAGATGTTCCAGCACGCGCTTGATTTCGCGGTTCTTGCCCTCGCGCAGATCCATGACCAGCCAAGCATTATCGCCGATTTCGCGCTCCAGCGTGGCAACGATAGGCCCGTATTCGATCCCATCCAGCGTTATCCCCTCGCGCAGGGTGTCAAGCCGGTTTTGCGCGACATCGCCATGCACCCGCACGCGGTAGCGGCGCAGCCACCCGGTTTCGGGCAAGGCCAGCACGCGCGCGAGCCCGCCGTCATTGGTCAGCAGCATAAGCCCTTCGGTATTGATATCGAGCCGCCCGATCGAGACCACGCGCGGCATGCCTTCGGGCAGGTGATCGAACACGGTTGGCCGCCCTTCGGGATCCGAAGCGGTGGTCACCAGCCCGCGCGGCTTGTGGTAGCACCACAACCTTGTGCGCTCGCGCGCCGGGAGCGGCGCCCCATCGACCAGAATTTTATCGGCCGCTGTGACATCGAGCGCCGGGCTGGTCAGCACCTGCCCATTCACGGAGACACGGCCGGTTTCGATCCAGCTTTCCGCATCGCGGCGCGAACACAGCCCGGCGCGGGCGATTACGCGGGCAATGCGCTCGCCCTCTTGGGCAATCCCGGCATCGGGTTGCATGGGCGCGCGGCGGGGGTCCGGCCGTCGGTCTTGCCGCGTATCTGGCCGTGAATTCTGGCGGAAATCCTGCCGATTGTCTTGCCGGGAATCTTGCCGGGAATCTTGCCTATGATTGGGCCGGGAATCGTTTTCAAAACGCCGGGGCGGGCGCGAAGGCCCCCGCTCGCTTTCGCCTCCCTCGCGTTCAAAACGCGGTTTACCGCGAAAGCCGGGTTTATCGCCAAAACGGGGCTTGTCGCCATAACTGGGTTTATCGCCAAAGCGTGGCTTGAACGGCCGCTCGCCGGCAGCCCGCTCACCAGCAGCCCGCTCGCCATGGGCCGGGCGCTCGCCGCGCGGCGCATAGCTGCGCGCACCATCGCTACGCTCCCCCGCCGGGCGGTCGCGGAACGGGCGTTTTTCGCCAAAGCGCGGTTTATCCCCAAAGCGGGGTTTATCGCCAAAGGGGCGCTTTTCCCGAAAATCGGGCCGTGCCCCTTCTTCGCCCTCCCGGCGTGGGGGGCGGGAGGAGGCTGGTGCGCCTTCGCCCCGGTCGCGCTCAAAACGCGGTTTGCCGCCAAAACCGGGCTTGTCCCCAAAGCGCGGCTTTTTGCCAAAACCGGGCTTATCGCCAAAGCGGGGGCGACCTTCGCCAGCACTCTCGCCAGAGCGCGCATGGGCGGGGCGTTTATCGGGCGCGCCCGGTTTGCGCGGACGGAATTTTGGCTTATCGTGATCAGTCATGGTGAAATGTCGCTCTCAAGGTTCGGGCGTGTGTAACAGGAAGGCAAACGCAATGCGAGGCTTGCGCGGTTTTTATTTTCAACATTTTGGAACCTGTTATGCCGCTTTTACCCTTTGATGCCGCTTTTGCGCAGGCGCATGCCGCGCGCGCGCGCGCAGAAGTGCCGATCGGCGCCGCGCTGGTGGTCAAGGGCGTTGTGATTGCGCAAGCGGGCAACCGCACGCGCGCGGATTGTGACCCCACCGCGCATGCCGAAATGCTGGTTATACGGCAGGCTTGCGCGTTATTGGGTACGGAACGCCTGCCGGAAGCCGATCTATATGTAACCTTGGAGCCTTGCCCGATGTGCGCGGCGGCGATTTCCTTTGCGCGGATAAGGCGGCTTTATTATGCCGCCGCAGACCCCAAAGGGGGCGGGGTGGAGCAGGGGGCGCGGGTGTTTTCGCACCCGACCTGCCACCATGTGCCAGAAATTTACGCCGGCATTCGCGAGCAGGAAGCGGCAGCTTTGCTCAAAGAATTCTTTGCCCGCTTACGCCCCTGATCAGCAGGGGCAACCGCCGGGAATACCCCGCCAAAGGGCTTATACCAATGGCTTTTGATGCTGACGCATAAGGCCCTTGAAGGGCAGGAAACGATCTTTTTTTAGGGACCTATATACGTATCTGACCTATCAGAAAATGGGGCATGACAACGCCATGC
>CAZGKS010000197.1:0-4201 GCA_964526275.1 uncultured Methylobacterium sp.
TTTAACGCAATTCCGGACGCGAAACCGGTTCCAACGATCGCTGGAATTGCTCTATCGGGCTGATTATCCGATCACGATCACGCGGGTACCCACCCGCACGCGGTCATAGAGGTCGATGACATCGGCGTTGCGCATACGGATGCAGCCAGAGGATACCGCGTGCCCGATCGATTTGGGTTCATTGGTGCCGTGGATGCGGTAGAGGGATGACCCCAGATAGAGCGCGCGCGCGCCGAGCGGATTATTGGGACCGCCTTCCATGAAATCAGGGAGATCCGGCCGGCGTTTGCGCATTTCTTCCGGGGGGCGCCAATCGGGCCATTCGCGCTTGAGCGTCACCGATTTCGTGCCCGCCCATTCAAAACCGGGGCGCCCCACGCCAATGCCATAGCGCAGGGCCTTGCCTTCTTCCTGCACCAAATAAAGCAAGCGCTCATTGGTATCGATCACGATGGTGCCGGGCCCATGTGGGCCGGAATATGCAACCTCCTGGCGGGCAAAGCGCCCCGGCGTTGCCGCGCGAACCACGGATTTGCTGGGTCTGGCGGCTACTTCCTCAAGGCTGGCGAGCCGAGATTTTTGGGCAGAATCGGGCTGGGCGGAGGGTTCTGGCGCCAAAACAGGCGCGGGGCGCGGGGCGCGCAAGGCGGGGGCATTGTACTGCACGGGCGCCGTGGCTGCCCGCGGGTGCAGGGTGTTGCCGCCTTGAGGGAGGGCTGTTTGGGGGGGCGCGGTGCGGCCGGTCATCACGAATTCGATAAACCCGCCACCCATCGGGCCTCGCGGAGACACCGCAATGCTCTGCTGCGCTTGAACGCTTGAAGCTGCAACAGACCAGATTCCTGCCGCCCACAGCCATCCAAAGGCGCTTGGGCGCGCGCGGCTCACGGAGCCCGGCGTGCTGCGACGGGAGAACATCATGCGCTTATCTCTTTTATGAAACAAGGGTTTTTTGGGGGGGGATGGTTTCATCAACGCCAAACCTGCTGCAAGGGGTGTGGGGCGCGCGTTCCATAGCATTCTCGCTCCTTGGCCCTTTCCGGGGGGATCGGCCCTTTCCGGGGGGATCGCGGATGGCTCCGCTTGTCTGATCGTGCGGCAAAGGGGTTGCCCCCTTCTTGCCCAACCTTCTTGCCCAACCTTCTTGCCCAAGCGGTTTCGCCCGATACTGCCGCAAGACCTAAAGCCAAATCCTACCCTTTTTTTTGAAAAAGTGTATCCTCCCCCCAGGGTCGCAATGGTTCTATGGTTAAGGATTGCTCAAAATGCCGCCTCTTCTTGCATTCGCTCCGGTGTTGCGGCATCGGCTGGCTCCGTTCTGGTTTGCTTTGGGCGGTATTTTTATTCTTTCTGTCATGGATGTCGGGCTGAAATATCTTGGGCCGCATTATTCCACACTGCAGCTTACCTTTTTGCGCTTTTTATCCGGTTCCATGCTGGTAATTCCGCTTTATATCGCCTTGTTTCCTGGGTGGCCCAGCCGCGCAGCTATCCGTACCAATTTATGGCGCGGCGCGATTATCGTGTTTTCTGCGACCAGCTTTTTTTATGCGCTGCAAACCTTGCCGCTGGCGGAGGCCGTGGCGTTTGCCTTTCTGACCCCGTTGTTTCTGGCGCTGTTTGGCGTGTTGATCCTCAAGGAAACGCTGTCTGGCGGCACCTTGGCCGGGCTTGCGCTTGGTTTTATCGGCATGGCGGTGATGACCTTCGGGGCGCGCAGCGGGGTGCCCTTGCATCTGCCGGGGGCGCTGGCTGCCACGTTTTCCGCGCTGGCCTATGCGCTGGCGCTGGTTTTGCTACGCCAACGCGCGCAGCAAGATGCGCTGATGACCATTATCCTGTTCCAGAACCTTGTGCCCTGCGCCTTGCTGGCAACGCCCGCTGTGCTGCATTGGGGCCCGCTGCGGGCGGGAGATTGGCAGGTTTTTGGTGCGCTTGCGGCCTTTGGGCTTTTGGGCCATGCGCTGATGGGCTTAGCCTTCAAGCGGGCGGAGGCCTCTAGGCTTGCGGTAATGGAATATTCCGGCCTGCTGTTTGCCGGGGTATTCGGTTATGTCTTTTTTCATGAGAAGCCTGGCCTGTCGACCTTGATCGGCAGCGGCCTGATTTTAAGCGGGACGTTTATGGCCATGCGGCGCAGCGCTGAACGGGGGTGAGCGCCGCTTGTAGCGCTTTGCACCGGCTACCAGAATGCGCGTATGGCGCGTAAGAAGCGGGATAAGGGTTGCAACAAAACGCGGGGCGATAGCGATACACCCCGCCGTTGGGGCGAATACCGGCCGTGTCAAATGCCAGAAAATCGCGCTTCCCCGCCCCTGTATGCGCGGGCGCGTATTCCAATCCAGCACGATCCCCACATCATAGACCCCATCCGGGCGGGTCATTTCTTCGTGGCTGGCCGGATACGGCAAACGGATCTTGCGGTTGTAATTGCGATCCCCTACGCCATCGCACCATCCATCTTGCGCCCGAAGGGGGGTTTTGGGCAAAAGGGTCCGGGGCGGCAAGCGGCGATCCGCCCGCCAGAATAAGTGCAATGGGCGCAAAATCGCGGCGGGGGTTGCGCCATCCCCCTCCCTTTTGGCACACTGCACCCCTGCACGCCCCAACGTGCATGCAACGCTTTGTGCGCCAAAACAAATCACCCCGCGCCCCTGCGGCGCAAGAGGAGCGGCATAGACATGCAGCACGCGCGGGTGCAAATATGCGCGGGCTGGCGCAATTTTGCGCGGCGATACGATACGGGAAGAACAACCTGGTTTGGAACGCATGATAGTGCCCCCCTTACTCTGCCCCCCGCCTCGCTGGCAAGGCCAACGGGATGGATAATCCAGCGGGCCAATTGTCGGTGTCTTCCCCAATCCGGCTGGCGGTTGAGGGCGAGGCGCGCTTTATCCGGGCCATGGAAGAAGTGTTTTTTGCGCATCCCGATTTTGTGGTCGTACAGGCAAAGGCGGCAAGTGATCTGGTGTTGATGCGGGAGAATGCATCCGGCGAAAGCGGAGATATGGCGCGCCTGTATGTTCTGCTGGGGGAGCCCCCAGAGGAAGCAGGCGCCCCCCTGCGCACAAAAGAAACCGCTGTAACGCTGCCGATCCGGTTTGCGGAACTGGCAGCCTTGCTGCGCGCCAAACTCGCCCATGCCTTCGGACACGGGGTTGAAGCGGGGTTGGCCGATCTTGCCATCGGCGCGCTTACGCTTTCACCGCGGGCGCGGGCGCTGGTTTTTCCAGACGGAACCCGCACCCAACTGACCGAAAAGGAAGTGGCGATGCTGGCGTTTCTGGCGCGGTCCGGGCCGGAGCCGGTCTCCAAGGAGGTGCTGCTCGCGCAGGTTTGGGGCTACAAGGAAGGGGTGAACACCCATACGCTGGAGACGCATATCTATCGGTTGCGGCAAAAGCTGGATGCGCCGCCAACGCCCTCTCCCTTACTCCCATTCCCATTCCCCTCCCCCTTGCCTCCCTTCCCCTCCCCCTTGCCCCCCGGCAAGGTGGCCCAGACCACCTCCCCCACCCAAGACCCTGCCAAGGCTGCCGTTGTTCTGGTCACCGAGGCCGGAGGCTATCGGTTGAGCCTGCGTTAAACTTGAAAATGCGCATGCTGGCTTTCATGAAAAACGCGGTTTTTGGCTTGGATCTTTGTACCCAACCCGAAACGCTGGCGGGATTATGCCCGAAATCACGTGCAAAATGCGCTAGGCCGCGCCGCAATGCTGCGCAAAAGGCGACGCGCTCTTGACTCTCGCCCCGGCCCATCCCATATCCCAAGTAGCACTCACAAAGCTTGAGTGCTAACCGGTTTGTTCATTGAAGAGGAATGCCATGACGAAGTTCCGTCCCCTGCATGATCGCGTCGTTGTCCGGCGCATCGAAAGCGAAGAAAAAACCAAAGGCGGCATCATTATCCCCGATACCGCAAAGGAAAAGCCGCAGGAAGGTGAAGTCGTTTCCGTTGGGCCCGGCACACGCGGCGATGACGGCAAGCTCACCGCGCTCGATGTCAAGGCGGGCGACCGTGTTTTGTTTGGCAAATGGTCCGGCACGGAAGTTAAGCTTGATGGTCAAGACCTTCTGATCATGAAGGAATCTGACATCATGGGCATCATCGGTTAATTGAGAGAAAGAGGAGCAGACAATGGCTGCCAAAGACGTAAAATTCGGCGGGGAAGCCCGCGATCGTATGCTGCGCGGGGTGGATA
>CAZGKS010000198.1:0-4171 GCA_964526275.1 uncultured Methylobacterium sp.
CTTCGCTGGTGTTGGCTTCACCGCCTCCGCTCATGTTGGATTGATCGCCTTCGCTGGTGTTGGCTTCACCGCCTCCGCTCATGTTGGATTGATCGCCTTCGCTCATGGGTGTCTCATCGCCTTCGCTCATGGGTGTCTCATCGCCTTCGCTCATGGCGCAACCTCCCAACGCGTCACCGGGTTGCCCGCCGCATCCTTGCCATCCATCAGACGTACCCCCAGCGCAACCAGTTGATCGCGCAAATGGTCGGATTGCGGAAAATCCTTGGCGGCGCGGGCGGCGTTGCGCGCGGCGATCAAGGCTTCAACCGCCGCAGAATCGACCTTTCGGACGGGCGTTTGTGCTGTCTGCGTTTGGGGCGCAATGCCCAACAAGGCAAGGCTGGCGGCCAAAATCTCCGGATTATCAATCGCGTGAAGCCGCGTAATGGCGGCTGGCGTGTTGAGGTCATCGGCCAAGGCTTCAAACACGCCAGCATCGAGCGCATCCATGCTTGCGCCCGCGCTTGCGCTTGCGGCGCGTTCGGTCAGCTTGCGCCAGTTTGCCTCCGCCTCCACCAAACCGGCCTGTGTGAAATCAAGCGGTTGGCGGTAATGGGTTTTGAGCAGCGCAAAGCGCAACACCTGCCCCGGCCAGCGCCTACCGCCAAAGGTCTCCTGCGCCAGCAACTGGTGGAGGGTGATGAAATTGCCGTCGCTTTTCGACATTTTGCGGCCTTCCACCTGCAAAAAGCCGTTATGCATCCACACTTGCGCCATTTGCGCCGAACCGAACGCGCAGCAGCTTTGCGCGATCTCGTTCTCGTGATGCGGAAACACCAGATCAATGCCGCCTGCATGGATATCAAACGTATTCTTGAGCGGATCCTCGCAGTTAAGCCCGCCGCCATAGGGGGTGAGCAATTTGGCCATCGACATGGCGGAGCATTCAATATGCCAGCCCGGCCGCCCCGGTGTAGCAATGCCGCAAGGCGAGGGCCAACCCGGCTCGCCGTTCTGGGAGGGCTTCCAGAGCACGAAATCGGTGACATCGCGCTTATAGGGGGCGACATCCACCCGCGCGCCCGCGATCATTTCGTCGAGCGAGCGATTGGCGAGCGCACCATAGCGCGGCAAAGGGCTGTTTGTGGCGCTATGGCCTTGCGTTTGGCGTTTATCTTGCGCCGCATTCATGGCTTCAGGGGAAAACAGCACGTGTTCGGCGGCGACATAAGCAAAGCCGCGCGCTACCAGACGCTCGATCAGCGCGCGCATTTCATCCAGATGTTCGGTCGCGCGCGGCTGATGCGTGGGTTGCAAGCACCCCAGCGCGCTTACATCGGCCTGGAACTGCGCGTTGGTGCCCTCCGTGACGCGTAAAATCGCGGCATTGATCGGCAGGTTGGGGAAATCTCGCGCCGCGCGCGCGTTGATCTTATCGTCTACATCGGTGATGTTGCGCGTATAAATGACGGAATTTTCGCCATAAACCTGCCGCAACAGCCGGAACAATACATCGAACACCACAACCGGGCGCGCATTGCCGATATGGGCGAGATCATAGACCGTGGGGCCGCACACATAGAGCCGCACCGCTTGGCGGTCGAGCGGGGTAAAACGCGCCTTGCTGCGGGAGAGGGTATTATAGAGCGCAAGCGGATCTACAATCATGATCTGGATCTCAATTCGGTTTGTTGCCAATCGGCACGGGTCAGGAAAAACAGGGCGGCCCCCAGCGCAAAGGCCATCACACTCATGGTGAGCGAGAAAATATCCTCGGCACCTGGCACGCCGATCAACGCCAAGGTAAGCTCTGCGATCACGGCGAACCACCACAAATTGCGCCCCCACGGGGCCAGCAACCACAAACCAACCGCACATAGAGTATGGGAAAGCGTAAACGAGACCAGAAACAATTGCCGCAAAGGCGGCACCTTATCGAGCGGGGCGGTACCAAACCCCAGAATCTCGAGCTACACCAGCCCTCTGACCAGCCATATCAGCGCCAGAGCCCGGAAAACAACCGAATTCACCCGGTCCCAATGGATCGTGGCTTCATCGCGCGGCTCCCCGCCGATGGGTGGGTCATCGGCGCCTGCGGGGTCAACAATGAATTCCTGCAACAGCAAGCCATCCCCGGCATTGCCCGGCCCTGCCATACTCATCGCGGTTGATCCCAGGCAAAGGTGAGTTCGGCAGGCAGAGGCGCAAAATGGGCTTCAATGGCGGCCGGGGAAAGATCCGCCAGGGTTGCGGGCTGCCAGCGCGGGTTCTGGTCTTTATCGATAATCACGGCGCGCACCCCTTCGTAAAAATCGGCATCGCGGATAATGCGGCTGACAATCCGGAACTCCATCCGCATCGCCGCATCGAAATCCAGACCGGCCCCGCGCCGAACCTGCTCATAGGCGATCGCCATGCTGGTGGGCGAACGCTTGGGGGTTGCGGCCGCATATTCTGCCGCAAATGGATCTGAAGCGGCAGCCGCCTGCAAGGTGTGATCGATCGCCGCCAAACCGGGCTGGCTGAAATAATGCGCGATTTTCGCGCGCTGGTCTAAATAAGCCGAGGGGCCCGGCGGGTCAGTAAAATCGACCAGCACGTTGTCGATGGCTTCGCCCAAGGCCAGGCGGGAGAGAATATCGGCTTCGCTCTCCGCCGGAATGGCGTGCGTGGCCAGCCCCAACGCCAAGGCATCGGCACGGCGGATACGGGCGCCGGTTAGGGCAAGCCACAGGCCCGCATGGTCTGGCAGACGCGCGAGCGCATAACTTGCCCCGACATCAGGAAAGAACCCGATCCCCACTTCGGGCATGGCAAACAGGTAATTTGGCCCCGCCAGCCGGTAACGACCATGCTGCGACAGCCCAACCCCGCCACCCATCACAATGCCATCGAGGAAGGCGATATAGGGCTTGGCATAACGATGGATAAGGGCATTGACGCGGTATTCCCGCGCCCAGAAATCCAGCGCCTGCGCGTGTTGGCCCGCTTTGCCGAGATCGTGCATCAGGCGGATATCGCCGCCGGCGCAAAAGGCCTTGGGGCTGGCGGAGCAAATCGCGACCTGGGTTATCGCCGTATCGGCGGCAAACGTATCAAGCGCGCGCTGCATGCCGTCGATCATCGCGTCATTGAGCGCATTGAGCGCTTTTATGCGTGTGAGCGTGATCAGGCCCAAAGCCCCGCGTTTTTCAGCTTTTATATCCGCATGTTCGAACAGCATGGTTGCCTCCTCCCGCTTCAGGGGTAGCGAGCCGCATCCGCAGCGTCAATTGCCCTTTTGGTTTTGATGCCGCCCTTTATGCGCGCGGCGCGATCCAACGACGCCGGAAGCAAGCGGCTGCGCGCCCGTCCATACCAGATTTTTTGCGCCCGCGCATCCCTTTGCCAAAACGGCAAGGCTGTGGCTTGAAACCGGCACGGCTTTCCGCCTAAGATGCGGACAGGATGCGCTAGGCTGCTGTGCGGCGACTGTCCCTTTCTCGTGTTTGCTCTCTCTCGTTCTGGCTCTCCTGCTCTCTCGTTCTGGCTCTCCTGCTCTCTCGTTCTGGCTCTCTTGCTCTCTTGGTGCCCATGTGTGCTGATAAACCCCGCCCCGCTCCGGCGCTCGATCTTCCCCGGCGGCCGCGCCGCAACCGCAAAGCCGAATGGGTGCGCGCGCTGGTGCGGGAGCATACCTTTCAGGTACAAGACCTGATCTGGCCGGTCTTTGTGCAGGACAGCCCGCTCCCGCGCGAGGAAATTGCCACCATGCCCGGCGTTTATCGCTATTCGCTCGATGCTTTGGCGGAGGTTGCGCAAACCGCGCTGGATCTAGGCATTCCGGCCATTGCGCTGTTTCCGAACACGCCCAAAGCCTTGCGCGATGAAACCGGCAGCGAGGCCCTCAACCCCGATAACCTGATCTGCCGCGCGATACGGCGCTTGAAACAGCTTGCGCCGCAAATCGGTCTGATCACCGATGTCGCGCTGGACCCCTATACCGCACATGGGCACGATGGCTTGCTGCGCGCGGGCGAGATCGTGAACGATGAAACCGTGGCCATTTTGTGCCAGCAGGCCGTGCTGCAGGCCAAAGCGGGGGCAGATGTGGTCGCCCCCTCGGATATGATGGATGGCCGGATAGGGGCTATCCGCGTAGCGCTCGATGCGGCAGGCTTTACCCAGGTCCATGTGCTGGCCTATAGTG
>CAZGKS010000199.1:0-4127 GCA_964526275.1 uncultured Methylobacterium sp.
AGCGATGCTGCACAAACATATCGAATTCTTCAAACGAGCCGTCATCGAGCAGCAGTTCAAGCCGCTCGCGGGCCGTGAGTTTGCCCTTGGCGTGCTGCGCTTCGATGCGCTTTGTGCCGCCCCCAAGGCGTGCTTCCGCGCGGCGTTGATCCAGTCTTTCGAGAATATCACGCATTCTTTCCCCCATCCCCCGACGGTTAATCCTTCTTTTTGCGCATGCGAACGGGGGCTTGGCAATACCCACAAAGAAGGATACCGATACGATTGAGGATTTGAAAGCGGGGGGAGCAATGCGCTATCCTTCCGCACAAGGTCGCCAAAGCAAGGCCACCAAGGCAAGGCCACCAAGGCAAGGTCGCCAAAGCAAGGCCATCAAGGGAGAGGTTTGATGCAAGGTTGGGAAAAACGGCTCGCCTATAGCGTGCTTTTAGGCGCGGTGCTGCTGTTGCCGGCTTGTGGAAAACGTGGACATCTGGTGCCGGTTGATGAAGAAGGCCGCGCCCTTTCAGCCCCTAAAACACAAGGCGGGCCCCAGATCGCCCCAAGCCCAACGCCGGGGCTGGCGGGCAGCAAAGCCAAATCGCCCCCCTTAAGCATTCCGGAGCGATCCTTGCCGTTCGATTTTCTGGTGGATTAAGCGCCTGTTTTCAAAGCCGGTCCTAGCGCATTTCGGGATCTGGATTTAGGCTTGAATGTCGGTTCCATGCTCGCGATGTTCCACGCCCGCGATGTTCTTCGACAGCGTGGTGCGCAGAAGTTTTATGCCCCACTTGTGCTTACCCCCACTTGTTCTTGCCCCCACTTGTTTCCGCACTCTCCTTTCGGGCTTTCGCGCCATGCATCATTTTGGTTACCGTAACGGCGAACTTTATGCCGAAGATGTCCCCCTAAGCCAGATCGCGCAGGCGGAGGGCACGCCGGTTTATGTGTATTCTTCCGCCACGATCGAGCGGCATTTCACGCTGTTTTGTGATGCTTTGCGCACCAAGCCCGCGCAGGTGTTTTACGCGGTGAAGGCCAATGCCAATCTGGGCGTGTTGATGACCCTCGCCAAACTGGGCGCAGGGGCTGATACCGTCTCGGAAGGGGAAATCCGCAAAGCCCTGCTGGCGGGTATTCCCGCCGCGCGGATTGTGTTTTCGGGGGTGGGGAAATCTCCGGCAGAACTGGCCTTTGCCGTGGAGGCCGGGCTGTACCAGATCAATGTGGAAAGCGAGGCGGAGCTGCAGGCGCTCTCCCGCATCGCCCATGCGCGCGGCACGCGGCAACCCGCCGTTATCCGGATCAATCCGGAAATCGGGGCTGGCGGCCATGCAAAAATCACGACCGGCGGGGCGGCCAATAAATTCGGGGTTTCGTTCAGCGAGGCCGAACGGCTTTATGCGCTTGCCGCCAACCTGCCGGGCATCGCGATCAAGGGCATTGCGGCGCATATTGGCTCGCAAGTTACGGAATTTTCAGCCTATTCGGCGGCTTTTACTAAATTGCGGGGGGTGGTCGAAAATCTGCGCCGCGCCGGGCACGCCGTGGAGCGGCTTGATCTGGGGGGCGGCGTTGGCGTGCCCTATACCATGGCCCCGCCCTTCGATTACGGGCCGCAAGTGCTCCATGATTACGCCGCGATGGTGCGGGCGGTAACCTTGGGGCTCGATATCGAACTGGGTTTCGAGCCCGGCCGCGTGATTGTCGGCAATGCCGGGGTGCTGCTCACGCGCGTGGTGTATCTCAACCCGCGGGCGGACCGCACCTTCGTGATCGTCGATGCGGGCATGAATGACCTCATGCGCCCGGCCATGTATGATGCGTATCACGAAATCTGGCCCGTGCAGGAAGCAGAGCCGGGCGCGCAAAGCGCAACCTATGACGTGGTTGGGCCCATTTGCGAATCGAGCGACCAATTCGCCACCGCCCGCGCCCTTCCGGTGCTTAAATCCGAGGATCTGCTCGCCATCAAGACTGCCGGGGCTTACGGCGCCAGCATGGCTTCCACCTATAATCAGCGGCCTTTGATCGCCGAAGTGCTGGTCAAAGGCGCTGAATTCGCGCTCACCCGCCCACGCCAGACCTATGAAGACCTGCTTGGCACCGACCGCGCCCCAAGCTGGCTCACGCGCGCATAAAGACCACGCCACCAAGAAAGACCGCGCTGCCATGCCTAAAGCGGGGTGTGCCAGCCCCGTTGCAGGTTACAAATCGCGGGTTTTGAACGTATCACACGCCCTTATCTCGCCGCTTTGCAGGCCGGCGCGGAACCAGCGCACACGCTGCGCGGAAGAGCCATGAGTGAAGCTGTCAGGCACCACATAGCCTTGCGCCTGCTTTTGCAGCTTGTCGTCACCGATCGCGCTGGCGGCATTGAGCGCTTCCTCGACATCGCCCTGTTCGAGCACTTTCCAGCGCGTATCGGCATGGTGCGCCCATACCCCGGCCAGACAATCCGCCATCAGTTCCACCCGCACCGAGAGCGCGTTGGCTTCGCGGCGCGAAACCTGTTTCTGGCGCTGCTGCACGCGCGGCAGAATGCCCAGCAGATTTTGCACGTGATGCCCCATTTCATGGGCTACCACATAGGCATAGGCGAAATCGCCGCCCGCGCGCATCCGCACCTGCATCTCCCGGAAGAACGAGGTATCGAGATAAATCCGGGTATCCAGCGGGCAATAGAACGGCCCCATGGCGGATTGAGCCCCCCCGCAAGCCGAGCGTGTCGCCCCCCGGAACAGCACCAGCGGCGCGGGTTTGAACGCGGTATTGGCTTGCTGCGGCAGGAGATCTTTCCACACATCCTGGTTGGTGCGCAACACCTTGTCAACAAAGGTTTTGATCTGGTCGTCTTGCGGGGAAGGGCGGGAGGGCGGCGCTTGTTGCTGCACGGTTTGCCCGCCATTCTGCCCCCCCGTGAGAATTTCCGCCCCGGTGATGAGGATCGCCGGGTTGATACCAAAGGCCCAACCCAGCAAGGTCAGCCCCACAATGCTGCCGATCCCCAAACCGCCGCGCCCCATGGGCAGGCCAAACCCACCGCCGCTGCCGCCGCTTTCACCGCGCCGATCTTCGATATTGTCGGATGAACCGATCTCGTCGAGCCGCATGCCCGTTCCTTTCCTGTGATCGTGCTACGATGGCGACGGCGCGCGCTTCAGTCAAGCGAAAGCAAGCGCGCCCGCAACGCCTGCAAATCGCGCCAGGCGAGGGCTTTTTGGGTTGGCTGGCTCAGCAGATACTCCGGATGCAACGTCGCAAGGGCCGGAAGGACGCGCCCCCCGACCGAGGCTTCAAACCAGCGCCCCCGCAGGCGTAAAATCCCCTCCTTTTGGTGCAGCAGGCTCTGGGTTGCGGTTCCCCCCATGGTCAGCAGCACTTTGGGCGCACATAGCGCGATTTGCCGCTCCAGAAAAGGCGCGCAGATCGCCATTTCCGGGAGTGTCGGCGTGCGATTGCCAGGCGGTCGCCAGGGCACGATATGGGTGAGATAAACGCGGCTACGGTCCAGCCCGATAGCGGCGAGCATTTTATCGAGCAATTGCCCGGCCTTGCCGACAAAAGGCTTGCCTTGCGCGTCTTCATCGCGCCCCGGCGCTTCGCCAATAACCATCACGGCAGCACCGGGGCTACCCTCGCCAAAAACCAGTTGCGTCGCAGTGGATTTAAGCGCGCAGCCCTCAAAACCGCGCATCAAAGCTTCCAAGGTTGCCAGATCCGGCGCGGTTTTCGCCAAGGCGCGCGCAGCCTGCACGGCATCTTGCGGCGCAAGAGGGGTGGCTTCTCCCCGGCTGGTTCCCGCAGTGGAGGGGGAGACAGGCAGGTTACCGGGCCGCATGGCGGGGGCAGGAAGCGGCGTGCCCACAGCGGGCGGGGGGGGCAAGGGGGGGGCGCCAAACCGATTTTGCGGTGTATCCTCCAGAATAGTTTCAAGGCCGACAGCCTCAAAAAATTCAAGAATTTGCAGGGGAGTTTCCGCCGGATGCATCTTTTCCTCTTGGCGCTTCTTCAGGATGCGCTTCTTCAGGCCTGGTGTCTCTCTGGGCCGCTATTTCCGGGCCATCCATCCAGGCACGTTCAGCCAGCAAGCCACCTCGATACTTGTATAAAGGGCGCGCCCTACGCGATCACATGCACACCAGCCC
>CAZGKS010000200.1:0-324 GCA_964526275.1 uncultured Methylobacterium sp.
AAGTTGGTTTCGATAACGCCCGAGCGCCCGCCGCCAACGCCGCAGGCATAGGACAGCGCCAGCTCATGCGCCTTGCCCGAAGCATCGTGATGCACCGCGATCAGGCACGGCACCCCGCCGCCTTTTTGATATTCGCCGCGCACGGTGTGGCCGGGGCCCTTGGGGGCGATCATCACCACATCTACCGTTTTCTTGGGTTCGATCAGCCCGAAATGCACATTGAGCCCATGCGCAAAGGCAATCGCCGCGCCGTCGCGGATATTGGGGGCGATTTCGCTGTTATAAATATCGGCCTGCAATTCATCGGGCGTCGCCATCATCAAC
>CAZGKS010000200.1:334-4091 GCA_964526275.1 uncultured Methylobacterium sp.
TGGCGGCTTCCGCCACCGAGAGCACCTGCAAGCCATCGGCTTCGACCTTTTGGGCGGTCTGTGAGCCAGGTTTAAGCGCAATGCGGATTTCCTTGGCGCCGGAATCCTTGAGGTTGAGCGCATGGGCGCGGCCTTGGCTGCCATAACCGACGATCACAACCTTTTTAGCTTTGATCAGGTTGAGATCGGCATCGCGATCATAATAAACACGCATGGGGATTTCCTTCCGCACTGGATACGTTGAAATTTGAAAGTGGTTTAGCTTCTCACCCTACAAGGTCAAGCGTTTATCGCATCATTTCCGCAAGGATCGGCCAGAGCGAGAGCACGAGCAGGATCGCCATGGTGATATTGACCACGCGTACCGCCTTGGGGTTATGCAACAATTTGCGCATCAGCATGCCCGCCCCCGCCCATACCCCCACGGAGGGAAAATTGACCAGCCCGAACATCACCGCCAGCATCAGAACGGAGGGGATGTAGTTGTCCGGGTTGGTATAGGCGGCAATAGCGGTCAAGGCCATGATCCAGGCTTTGGGATTGACCCATTGAAACGCTGCCGCCTCCAGAAAGGTCATGGGGCGGGCGCGCCCTTCACCTTCCTCGATCACGCCGGCATTGAAAATCCGCCAGGCAAGATAGAGCAAATACGCCATGCCGAACAGGCGCAGGCCGGTATGAAAACCGGGGATGCGCTCGAAAACCGCGCCCAGCCCCAGCCCCAGCAGGGCAACCATGAGAATAAACCCGCCCGTAACGCCGAGCATATGCGGCACGGTGCGTCTCAAGCCGAAGGTCAGGCCGGAGGAGAGCAGCATCAGGTTGTTGGGCCCCGGTGTGACCGAAGACACGAAGGCAAAGGTGATCAGGCCAAAAAGCGCGTGCAATGTCATGAAACACCTTTATCCTGAAGCCGTTTATACCCTTAGAGCAGAAGGCGTTCAGAGCGAATCGCCTCCTGCGCTTATCTTTTTAGTATCGCATGCTTGTTTGCGATAAACCGGTATCCGCTTCATCGCAACATGCTCTAACCAGCATTGCCCGGCGCGCACGGGGTTTGGCGGCCCGTAGCGCCCTCAAGCCGGGTTAAAAAAGGAGCCTACATGCTCTCCGCGCCGCGCGCAATGGCCGCAACGCCGGTACGCGAGACTTCCACCAGCCCGATCGTGGTCATCAAATTGATGAAGCGTTCCACATCATCCGAAGGGCCCGCCAGCTCGAAGATGAAGGAATTAAGCGTGGCATCGACCGTGCGGGCGGAAAAGGCGGTGGCAAGCCGCAACGCTTCCATGCGGTGTTCGGCGCGGTTTTCGCCAAATTGCGCCACTTTCACCAAGGCCAGCTCGCGCTCGATCGCCGAATGCGCGGAGAGATTGACCACCCGGTGCACCGGCACCACACGGTCGAGCTGCGCCTCGATCTGATCGAGCACATGGGCTGTGCCGGAGGTTACCACGGTAATGCGCGAGAGGTGCTTTTCGTGCTCGGTTTCTGAAACCGTAAGGCTTTCAATGTTGTAGCCCCGGCCGGAAAACAGCCCGGCGATACGCGCCAGCACCCCCGGTTCGTTGTCGACCAGCACACACAAGGTGCGTTTTTCGATCGTCTGGGCGCTGCTTGGGTCAGAATAATGCGATTTCATGGTTGCGGTTCCATCCTTCAGGCTGAAAGTGAAAAATCCAGCCCTGCTTTCACATGCAGCGCCGTTGTATCAAATGTTGGTACCTTGAGAGGAGAAGCGCCCAGCAGCAACACGATTTCGGTGCATCCGAAAATCACGCTATCCGCCCCGGAGCGTTCGATAACCGCCAAGGCCCGCTGGCGGGAAGTTTCCTGGATGACCCCCTGGCACAATTCTTCATAGATCATGCGGTGGATTTCCTGCCGGTCTGTTGTTTCTGGCACAAGGGTATCCACCCCATGCTCAACGCGCAGATACGCACGATAAAACGGCTCTTCCATGGTAAAACGGGTAGCCAGAAGCAAGGGCTTGCGGGCATCCGTGGGCTTTATCGCCGCAGCCAACGCATCCGCAATATGCAAGAACGGCACGCGGATCGCAGCCGTAATCTGCGGCGCAAGTTTGTGCATCGTATTGGTGGCGAGCAAAATCGCCTCGGCCCCGGCCGCTTCAAGCGCGCGCGCTTCTTGCGCCAGCAGCCGGCCGGCTTCGTCCCAGTGTCCTTGCGCTTGCAGGCGGGCAATGAGGGCAAAATCGAGGGAAGACAGCACCAGTTTTGCCGAAGACAGCCCCCCCAAGCGCGCGCGCACGCCCTCATTGAGCAAGCGGTAATAGATCGCACTGCTCTCCCAACTCATACCGCCAAGGATACCCAGCTTGCGCATGGTCACTCCGCGTAATGTGCGCGGGCTTCGCGCACGAGGCCGTTTATGTCGAGCACCATGATTTCGCAGGCCGGGCGACCATCTGCGGCGGTGTAATCGACCACCAGCGACCCTACCCCGATCAAAACGCGGTGCAAGGTGAAGGTCAGGTCGGGGCGGGCGGCAAGGCCTTTGGCAAAATACGCCCGCAGGGCTGCCTTGCCCGCCACCTTGCCGTCTGGGATGCCGAGCCTTGCAAGCGCAATCGGCGAGATGAGCACCGCATCTTCGGTGTAATGCGACAGGATGCGGTCGAGGTCGTGGGCATTCCACGCCTCCACCCAATCTTGTGCCAGTTCTGCGGGGGGCATCATCGGCATCACACCAGTTGCTTGCCCTTGGAATCGATGACATCCCCGATCTGCCCGGCAAAATCGGGCAGGATCATCTCGTTATGCGCTTTGCCCGACGGGATCATCGGCAGGCAGTTCTCTTCCTTGGCGACCAGACAATCGAAGATCACCGGGCCGGGGTAATCGATCATCTCGGTAATCGCGGCATCGAGCTTGGCGGGGTCTGAACAGCGAATGCCGTGCCCGCGATACGCTTCCGCCAGTTTGACAAAATCGGGCAAGGCCTCTGAATAGCTTTGGGAATAGCGCCCACCATGCAATAATTCCTGCCATTGGCGGACCATGCCCATATATTCGTTGTTCAAGATAAACACCTTGATGGGCAGGCGGTACTGCGCGGCGGTCGACATTTCCTGCATATTCATGAGGATAGAGGCTTCGCCCGCCACATCGATCACCAAGGCATCGGGATGCGCCTTTTGCACGCCGATCGCGGCGGGCAGGCCATAGCCCATCGTGCCCAGCCCGCCGGAGGTCATCCAGCGGTTCGGCTCATTGAAATGGTAATGCTGCGCCGCCCACATCTGGTGCTGGCCAACCTCGGTGGTGATAAAGGTTGTGCGGTCCTTGGTCAGCGCATAGAGCCGCTCGATGGCATATTGGGGTTTGATAACGTCTTTCGAGGGCGCATAGGCCAGGCAATTGCGCGCGCGCCAGCCATTGATCTCACCCCACCAGCTTTTGAGCGCGGGGGCATCGAGAACCGGCTTTTTGGCCTTCCACAGCCGTACCATTTCACGCAGAACCGCCGCGCAATCGCCGATAATCGGCAGATCGACCCGCACATTTTTGTTGATGGAGGAGGGATCGATATCGACATGGATCTTGCGGCTGCCGGGCGAGAACGCTTTGAGCAAACCGGTAATGCGGTCATCAAACCGCGCGCCCAGATTGATCATCAGGTCGCAATCATGCATGGCAAGGTTGGCTTCATAGGTGCCGTGCATGCCCAGCATGCCCAGCCATTGCGGGTTATTGGCCGGGAAGGCGCCAAGGCCCATCAGGGTGGAGGTAACCGG
>CAZGKS010000201.1:0-4073 GCA_964526275.1 uncultured Methylobacterium sp.
CCGTTTTTGTGTTCTGGCAGGTCATTGGCCGGAAAATCCTCAACGATACCCCAAGCTGGACCGAACCTGCGGCCTTGCTGTTGATGAGCTGGTTCATTTTGCTCGGCGCGGCGGTTGGCGTGCGCGAGAATGACCATTTGGGGTTTGAGGTCGGCTTGCATTACGCCTCCCCCCGCTGGCGGATGGTGTTGCAAACGGTTACGCATCTGCTGGTGATCGCTTTCGGGCTGTGCATGGTGGTTTATGGTGGCCAGCTCACCTTGAGCACCTGGGGCGCCAAAATGGCCGGTATCGCGATCCCGCAAGGCATGGATTATTTACCCATCGCAGGGGGCGGTGTGCTTATCGCCTTGTTTGCGTTCGAAAAATTGGTGCAGCTTTTTGCCGGCGTGTCTATGGAAGCCAAAGCCCCGCACGCCCCTTTTGAATCGGTGGAGTGAGCCAATGGAATTATGGATTCTCTTCGGCAGCTTCACGCTTCTGCTCTTGATCGGCACGCCTGTTGCGTTCTGCCTGGGCATTTCCTCGCTTGCCACGGTGCTTTATATGGGCATTCCGCCGGTTGTGGTGTTCCAGCAGCTCAATTCCGGCATGAATGCCTTTGCCATGATCGCCATTCCGTTTTTTATCTTCGCGGGGGATCTGATGATCCGGGGCGGTATCGCCGAACGGCTGGTCAGTTTTGCCGCCACCATGGTCGGGCATTTGCGCGGCGGGCTTGGGCAGGTCAATGTGGTGACCGCCACGCTGTTTGGCGGTATTTCCGGCTCGGCTGTGGCCGATGCCAGCGCGGTGGGCGGT
Organism: uncultured Methylobacterium sp.; assembly: GCA_964526275.1. Lineage (GTDB taxonomy): Bacteria > Pseudomonadota > Alphaproteobacteria > Rhizobiales > Beijerinckiaceae > Rhabdaerophilum. Next base: position 802 of record CAZGKS010000201.1, read on the forward strand.
ATCATGATTCCGCAAATGAAAGCGCGCGGCTATGATGCCGATTACGCGGTCAATGTAACCGCCAATGCGGCCATTATCGCGCTGCTCATTCCGCCCTCCCACAACATGATCATCTATTCGCTTTCGGCGGGGGGGAACCTGTCGATTGCGGATCTGTTCACGGCAGGGATTATCCCGGGGCTGATGCTGGCTGCGGCGCTTATGGTTGCAGCATATGTTGTGGCGGTCAAGCGCGGCTACCCGACCGGAGTTTTTCCCGGATTTCCGGCGGTTGCGCGCGGGTTTGCCATCGCCATTCCAGGAATTTTACTCATTTTCATCATTTTCGGCGGCGTGCGCTCGGGCTGGTTTACGGCAACCGAAAGCTCCTGCATCGCCGTGATCTACGCCCTGCTGATCGCCGCGCTGGTCTATCGGCAATTGCGTTGGTCCGATTTTGTCGAAGCGACGTTTGGCGCGGTGCGTACCACTGCCATGGTGCTGCTGGTTATTGGGGCGGCGGGGTCGTTTGGGTGGCTGATGGCGTTTTTACAGGTGCCCCAAGCCAGCGTAGCGGCCATGAAAGCGGTATCGGAGGATCCCATTACCGTCTTGTTGATGATCAATATCATTTTGCTGGTGCTTGGCACCTTCATGGATATGGCGCCCATGATCATCATCTGTACGCCGATCTTCTTGCCTGTGGTCCAAGCTTTTGGGGTGGACCCTATTCATTTTGGCGTTATTCTTATCCTAAATGCCGGTATTGGCCTCAATACGCCGCCCGTTGGCTCGGTGCAGTTTGTTGCCTGTGCGATCGGCAAGGTTTCGATTGGGGAATCCATGCGCACGATCTGGCCGTTTTATGGCGCTTCGCTCGCGGTTTTGATGCTCGTGACCTATGTTCCGGCGTTTTCGCTCTGGCTCCCCGCGCTGTTCCGATGAAAACGCTCGCAAACGCCACCTTACCCAGCTTGTCTGCACAAATTGCCCGCCCGCTTTATGATCGCGCGGCGCTCAAACCCGGCATTGTTCATCTGGGGATAGGGGCGTTTCACCGCGCCCACCAGGCGGTAATGACCGAAGCGGTGCTGAACGCGCAGGCGCAAGAACGTGGTGCCTCAAGCCCTCAAACCGCCAAGAGCCCCAAGGCGCAGGCAGAAACACACGCGCCGGAAAACACCCCCGCACCGGAAGCATGGGGCATTCTGGCGGCCAGCCTGCGCAGTCCGGATACGCGCGATGCCCTCGCCCCGCAAGATTGGCTATACACCGTCGCGATCGGGGATAGAACCGGGGTTCGCTATCAGGTTATCGGCGCGGTGTGTGGCGGGTTGGTTGCGCCCGAAAATCCGGAAGCCTTGCTCGAAGCCATGGCTGACCCGGCTATCCGGATCGTTTCGCTTACCGTGACCGAAAAAGGCTATTGCCACGACCCTGCTACAGGTACGCTCGACCCCGCGCATCCGGATATTGTGCACGACCTTGCCACCCCGCATTGCCCCCGCTCTGCACCGGGATTTCTTGTTGAAGCGTTGCGGCGTCGGCACGCGCGCGGCCTGCCGCCGTTCACCGTTTTGTGCTGTGATAATCTGCCGGCGAATGGCCGCACGGTCAAGCGCGTTGTGGTGGCCCTTGCCGCCTTGCAAGATACAGTTTTGAGCGCTTATATCGAGCAATATGGAGCATTTCCGTGCACTATGGTGGATCGGATCGTGCCCGCTACCACCGCTGCGGACCGGCCAGAGATTGCGCAGGCGCTTGGCGCGCTTGACGCTTGGCCGGTGCGCACCGAAGGCTTTACCCAATGGGTGATCGAGGATCATTTTGCGCAAGGTCGCCCGAAATGGGAACTTGCGGGCGTTGAATTTGTGGCCGATGTCACGCCCTTCGAGCAGATGAAATTGCGGATGCTCAACGGTGCGCATTCCACGCTCGCTTATGTGGGGCTGCTGGCTGGGCTTGAACACGTGGCAGATGCCGCAACGGATCGTGATTTTAGCACCCTGCTCACGCGGTTCTGGGCGCAAGTTGCGCCGACCTTGCCCCAAGGGGCAGGGCTAGACCCGGACGCCTATGCCGCCCGCTTGCGCGACCGGTTCAGTAATCCGCATCTGCGCCATAAACTCGCCCAGATCGCCATGGATGGCTCCCAGAAAGTGCCGCAGCGGCTCTTGGGAACCTTGCGGGAATGCCGCAAGGCTGGCTTGCCGCATAATACGCTGATGTTGGGCGTGGCCGCGTTTTTGCTGTTCATGACCCAAACCGATGCAACCGGCGCGCCTTACAAGGCGCAAGACCCGCTCGCGGGGGTGTTTACAAAAACCGCCCAAATTTATGCCGTGCCGGGCCAAACCGCTGCCTCCAAACAGCAGGAGGAGGATGCCCTGTTTTCGGCCAAGATCGGCGCGTTGTTGCGGATCGAATCGGTATTTGGCTCCCTTGCCGAGGATGCCGGGCTTGTTGCCGAGATAACGGCCATAGCGCGCCGCCTGCACCGCCACGGTGCCCGCGCCGTGCTTCGGGAGCGCGGATGACGAAGGCAAGGGATACGTATCTTGAAGCTTATCGTGCCTTTAACCCGCCCGGTATGTAAAAAATGGAGTTGTTGCCCATTTCCACAACGTTGCCAATTTTCACAACAAGGGGTCGCCAAAAAATAAAAGGCCGGGTTTCCCCGACCTTTTGGATGTGTTGATCTTTTTAGCAAGACTATGCTGGGTGCAAGAATAGTGCTTGAACCTTGCTTGCGATAGGCTTGCGCACCCTGCCTTAGTTGCGCGCCTTGTCGACAAGTTTATTCTTGCCAATCCACGGCATCATGGCGCGCAGCTTGGTGCCCACTTCCTCGATCTGGTGGGAATCGTTGAGGCGACGAATACCCTTGAAACGGGCCATGCCCGCGCGGTATTCCTGCATCCATTCCGAGGTGAAGCGCCCGGTCTGGATGTCTTTGAGCACGCGGCGCATTTCATCCTTGGTTTCGGCGGTGATAATGCGCGGGCCGGTAACGTATTCGCCCCATTCTGCGGTGTTGGAGATCGAATAATTCATGTTGGCAATGCCGCCTTCATAAATCAGATCGACGATCAGCTTTACTTCGTGCAGGCATTCAAAATATGCCATTTCCGGCGCGTAACCGGCTTCCACCAGTACTTCAAACCCGGCCCGGATGAGTTCAACCAACCCGCCGCACAAAACCACTTGCTCGCCGAACAAATCGGTTTCGCATTCTTCCTTGAAGTTGGTTTCGATAACGCCCGAGCGCCCGCCGCCAACGCCGCAGGCCTAGG
>CAZGKS010000202.1:0-422 GCA_964526275.1 uncultured Methylobacterium sp.
GCTCATGGCGTGCTCCGGTTGTCGAGGGCGGCGGCGCGATAGGGCGCAAACCAGCCAAGCCCTGCCAAGGTGCTGCCCTTGGGGCGGTATTCGCAGCCAACAAAGCCGGAATAGCCCCACTGATCGAGGGCCGCGAACACGCGCGAATCGTTCAGTTCGCCGGTATCGGGCTCATTGCGGGCGGGCACAGAGGCAATCTGCACATGGCCGATCAGCGGGAGCAGGCGCTCAAGCCCGGTCAGCATGTCGCCGTGGAGTATCTGGCGGTGATACACATCAAACTGCATCGCCACATTGGGCAAGGCTTGGGCGCGGATAAATTGTTCGCACCAAGTGAAATGATTGAGGAAATATCCGGGCATATCGCGCGGATTGATCGGCTCAAGCAGCAAGGTCAGGCCGTGCTTTGCCAAACATTCGGC
>CAZGKS010000202.1:432-2006 GCA_964526275.1 uncultured Methylobacterium sp.
GTTTAACGCCGCTCGCTTGGGCGTAAAGCAACGCGGTTTCAACGCTGGCGGCAAATTCGGCAAAGCGCTCCGGCAGCGCCGCAAGCCCGCGCTCGCCTTTGGCCCAATCCCCCGCAGGCAGGTTGAACAACGCCTGCTCAAGGGTATTATCGGCCAAAGCCTTGGCGATGACCTCTGGCGGGTGATCATAGGGGAACAGATATTCTACCGCTGTAAACCCGGCCTCCGCTGCCGCCTTGAAGCGATCGAGAAACGGGAATTCCGTGAACATAAAGGTGAGGTTGGCGGCAAAGCGCGGCATGGTTTACCCCTGTTTTCCGGCCGGTTTAACGGGCGATGTTTCCTCTTGCGGGCCCGGCAGCGTTGTATCGCTGATCTGCGCATAAAGCCTTGCAACCGAGGAATCATCGTCGCGCCCCATGCCCGAACCCGCGGTTGCCAGAAACATCTGCAACGCGGCCGCCGCCAGCGGCACCGGAAAATGCTGGGCGCGCGCCATATCTTGCACGATCCCCAGATCTTTTACAAAAATCTCGACCGCCGAATTGGGGGTATAATCGCCGGTCAGCACTTTTTTCATGCGGTTTTCAAACATCCAGGAATTGCCCGCGCTGGCGGTGATGACCTCATAAACCTGTTGTAAATCAAGCCCCTGCCGCGCGGCAAAGGCCATCGCCTCGCTGGCCACCGCAATATGCACCCCCGCCAGCAACTGGTTGATCATCTTGAAGGCCGCCCCCTGCCCCGGCGCATCGCCCAGCGTATAAAGCTTTGCCGCCAGCGCATCGAGCGCCGGACGCGCCGCCGCAAACGCTGCCGGGGCACCCGGCGCCAGATGCCAGAATGGTCAGCGCGCCTTCCGCCGCGCGCTGCGCCCCGCCGGAGATCGGTGCATCGAGATAAAGCCGCCCGCTGGCGGCAAGCCGGGTGCCAAGCGCGCGCGCAACCTGCGGATCCATGGTGGCGCAGGCCACAAACACCGCCCCCTCCGGCATGGCCTGCGCCACGCTTAGTTCAGGCGATTGCGCTGGGCCAAACAGCAGTTTTTCGGTTTGGGCGCCGTTGACCACCACGCACACGACAATATCGGCCCCCGCTACGGCTTGGGCGGCGCTGGCGGCGCCCTGCCCGCCGGCCCGGGCGAAAGCCTGCATCGAGGTAGCGCTAACATCATAACCCGAAACAGAAAAACCTGCTTTCATCAAAGTCTTAGCCATGCCAAGCCCCATAGAGCCTAATCCAAGGACGGCAAGGGCAGGCGATTTTTTTTGGGCTGCAACGGGAGGTACCATGCCATTTCTCGCCAGTTATGGGGGTTATCAGCACCAATTTGAGCAAAATCAGCGCTTTTCAGATCTTGTTCTTCTGACTATCAGAGTTTGGTACCGCTGCCAATTGAGGATTATGCCCGGCAGGACCAATCGCGCAATCTGTTTCCTGCAAAAGCATGCGCGTTGCCCTCCAAGGGCTTTTCGCGCCGCAAACATGGCTGTAAGCTGCCCTTGCGCCCCCGCGCCCCCAAGCAGAATACATTTGGATGCCAAGACAGGAGGCACATGGTGCACATTACATGG
>CAZGKS010000202.1:2016-4063 GCA_964526275.1 uncultured Methylobacterium sp.
TTATAAAGAAGGCGTCTTTTGCTTTATACCAATGGCCTTTGATGCGGACACGCAAAGCCTTGGAAATAACCGAAACCATCTTATTTTATCAAGGGATAAGATAGTTTCCTGCCGAATACCAAAGCCTCCTTTTCAAGGACCTTTGGTCTTATTCCCGCCCGTTCAGAAAGCTCCCCCGGAAGGTTTCCAAAATGCCAGAACATCAAGCCCGCGAAGCCCTGTGCCGGTTCGGACGTTCGCTGTTTGAACGCGGCCTCACCCCCGGTTCATCTGGCAATCTCTCCGTGCGGCTGGCGGATGGCAGCTGGCTGGTTACCCCCACCAATGCCTGTCTGGGAGCGCTCGACCCTGCCCGCCTTTCCCGCCTCGATGCCGCCGGGCGCCTGCTGGCGGGCGATGCCCCCACCAAGGAGATGCCGCTCCATACCGCACTTTATGAAACGCGGCCACAAGCGCGGGCGATCGTGCATCTGCATTCCACCCATGCGGTGGCACTCTCCATGTTGCCGGGGCTCGATCCGCACGCGGTGCTGCCCCCGCTCACGCCCTATTACGCGATGCGGGTGGGGGCTTGCGCGCTGTTGCCCTATTACCGCCCCGGCGATCCGGCTGTGGGTGAGGCGATCCGCGCGCTCAACGGGCGCTACAGGGCGGTGCTGCTCGCCAATCACGGGCCGATTGTCGCGGGCGAGACGCTGGAGGAAGCGGTTTATGCCGCCGAAGAGCTGGAAGAAACCGCACGGCTTTATCTGATGACGCGCAGCCTTGCGCCGCGTTTTCTCACCCGTCCGCAATTGCAGGATTTAACAACGCATTTTGCCTGCGACACGGTGGATCTTGCCGCCTATGAACCCACCGGATGCGCGTGTGAGGGCTGCCGCGAACCGCTTGCCGCGCCGCAAGGAGCGCCCTGAAACGCTGCCCGCAAGCCGCGCGTCTCCGGGGAGGTTTCCGCCCGGAGTAAGATGTGTTTTGTACGAAACACATCTTATTTTTATCCATTTGTTTAAAGAACGCGTCTTTTGCTCTTGATGATTCCACCAAAAGCAAAAACGCTATAGTTCATCCTCGATATGCACGCGGATAATCTGCTCGAAGCTGGTCTCGGCCACAAAGCCCAAAGCGCGGGCACGGGCGGCGTCAAAGGTCCGGGGCCAGCCTGAAACGATGCGGATAATGGTTGGATCGGGCACGCGGCGGATGAGGTTTACCGCTTTTTCGCCAGCAACCTGACGCAGGGCTTCGATTTGTTCGCCGACCGTTGCCGCCAAACCCGGCATGGTCAGCGCGCGGCGCCAGCCCATCGGCGCCAGATCCATGGTGGCGGCATGGCATAAAAACCCCACCGCCGAACGGGGGGAGGCGTGCCAGTGCAACACGTCTTCTGATACCGGTAACACCGCCTCCTGCCCAACCAAGGGTTCGCGCAAAATGTTGGAGAAAAAGCCTGATGCTGCGGCATTGGGTTTACCCGGCCGGATGCAGATGGTCGGCAGGCGGATCGAAATACCGTCCACAAACCCTTTGCGCGAATAATCGGAGAGGAGCAATTCGCCAATTGCCTTCTGCGTGCCGTAACTGGTGAGAGGGGTTGAGAAAAATTCATCGTCGATCTCTTCAGGGAAAGGTGCCCCAAACACCGCGATCGAGGAAGTATTGACCACGCGCGGGGTATAGGGCGCGCGGAGCCCTTCATGGCGGATCGCTTCGAGCAAAAAGCGCGTGCCATCGAGATTGATGCGGTAGCCCTTGTCGAAATCAGCCTCCGCCTCACCGGAAACGATGGCGGCGAGGTGAAAAATCACCTCCGGACGCGATGCGACCAGCGTTGCCGCCACCGCCGGATCGGCGATATCGACCGCCAGAACGCTCAGGGTGCCGCCAAACCCGGCAGGGGTGGGGGCGGCCACAACATCCGCCAAGGTCAGGCGCGTGATCGGTTTTGTGCCCAACACCCCATCCTGGACCAAACGTTCGGTGAGCTTGCGCCCTACCATGCCGGCTGCACCGACGATCAGAATATGCATGGCTTATGGCTCCTTGATAG
>CAZGKS010000203.1:0-4038 GCA_964526275.1 uncultured Methylobacterium sp.
AACGCTCTTGAGCGTTTTTTATTTTGATACACACATCAGAAGCAAAAGACGCTTTTTATACAATTTGATAAGCGCGTGGTGTGCTTCCATCAAAACACGTCATGCTCTAGGGCCAGGATACGTTCAGACAAAAACGCGCCCTGATTTCATCTTTTTGGCTTCACCTATTTTTTGCGTCAACCGGCTTCTGCTTTACCGCCGCATGCCCTAGAGAAACATGCCCTAGGGAAAAAGTGGCCTGCACCATCGGGCAGCGGCCATCAGGCAGCGGCCAAATCTCCATTCTCGCAAAGCGATAAGGGCGGCGCATAAAGCGGGGCACTCCCCTGAAACGTGTTCAGGGAAGCACTGCTAACGCGCGGTTCAGGGCGCGATCGCCCAGTTGCCGTTCTTGATTTCGAGCATTTTGAAGGCGGTCAGATCAAGCCCCATATGGTCGGTCGGGCTCATGTTGAAAATCCCCGCCGTGCCCATGAAGCCTTTGGTTTTCTCGATTTCATCGCGGATTTTCTTGGAATCAGCCCCGCCCCGCTCGATCGCCCCGGCCAAGATCATCAGCCCGTCATAAGCATGGCCGCCAAAGGTCGAAACAGGTTGCTTGGTCGCTTCCTCATATTTTTTCTTGTAGGCAAGCGCGACCGGCTTTTGCGGATCGGAAGCAGGGAGAATATCCGCGACCAGCAAGGCGGCGGCAGGCAGGCGGACGCCATTGGCGGCTTCCCCGGCCAGATCAATGAATTGCTTGGAGGCCACCCCATGGCTTTGATAGAGCGGCAAGGTGAAGCCCAGCTGCCGGTAATTGCGGGTTACAATGGCCGGGCCCTGCCCGAAGCCCGGATTGATAACCGCCTGCATATCGGTTTTGCTGCGCAAATTGGTCAATTGCGGGGTCATATCGGTGTCGCGCGGGCCATAGGTTTCCTCATGCACCACCGTAATGCCAAAGCGCGCATTCACCTTCACGCATTCATCGCGCATGGATTTACCGAACCCGTCGGTGCCGGAGATCATCCCCACCTTGGTGAGGTTGCGCTTTTTGAGATCCTCAAAGATTTTCTCGCACGCCATGCGGTCAGTATGGGGGGTTTTGAACACGAATTTCTTGACAGGCTCGATAATGACAACCGCGCCCGCCAGCGAAATGAACGGCACCTGCGCTTCCTCGAACAGCGGCGCCATGGCCATGGTTGTGCCCGTGGTCGTGCCGCCTACCATGGCCACCACCTTGTCTTCTTCAACAAGCTTGGTGGCAAAGGTGCGGGCCTTGTTGGCATCCCCGCCGTCATCATAGACGATCAGTTGCAGCTTCTTGCCCTTGATCCCGCCTTTGGCGTTGATCTCATCTATATACATTTTCAGGGTTTTTTCTTCCGGTTCGCCCAAAAACGAGGCCGGGCCGGTCACCGATAAGACCGCCCCAACCTTGATATCCTGCGCCAGAGCAGACGTGGCAAAGACAGAAGGGGCCGATAACGCCGCAACGCTCAAAGCCGCCGCCTTTAGCGGGGCCGAAAAGCGGGATACGCCCGAAACGGGCGCGCGCAAAAAAGCACGGATGGCCTGCATGGTTTCTTCCTCCAAATGGCCCGATTGAGAAGGGTTGGGCTCTTGGATTTATTCATTGACCAATTGGACGGTAAATGCAAGAGTATCGACAACAAAAAAATGAAACCGCTGCACGCGGGCATAAATCGGGCAAGGGTTCTGCCCTGCCAACGGGGAAACAGATCAGGAGGCATCATGCAGCAGGCAACGCTGTCGCAGACCGTGCTTGTGCACCAACACGACGCGGTATGGGTGCTTACCCTAAACCGACCCGAACGATTAAACAGCTTCAATGTGGAAATGCACGCGGCCCTGCGCGCCGCGCTGGAAGCGGCCATGGCCGCGCGTGCTTGCCGGGCGATTGTGCTCACCGGCGCCGGACGCGGGTTTTGCGCGGGGCAAGACCTGACCGATCGCGCGGTTGCGCCTGGCGCTGCGCGCATGGATCTGGGCGAGAGCATGGAACAACGCTATAACCCGCTGGTGCGGCTGATGCGCGGCTGCCCCAAGCCGCTGGTGGTCGCGGTCAATGGGGTCGCCGCCGGCGCGGGCGCGAATATCGCACTGCACGGGGATATTGTGCTGGCGGCCAAAAGCGCCAAGTTCATCCAGAGCTTTGCCAAAATCGGGCTCGTACCGGATTCGGGGGGCACCTGGACTCTGCCGCATCTGCTGGGCGAAGCGCGCGCCAAGGCTTTGGCCTTGCTCGCTGAACCCTTGAGCGCCGAACAGGCCGCCGCCTGGGGCCTGATCTATCAAGCGGTGGACGATACCGATCTGATGCCCGAAGCCCTGCGCCTTGCGGCGCAATTGGCCGCCCAATCCCCTGCCGCGATGGCCGCGATCAAGCAGGCCATCCAGCGGGCTGCCACGGTATCGCTGGAGGATCAATTGGATCACGAAAAGCAGACCCAGCGCGCTTTGGGGTTTGGCGATGATTACGCCGAAGGCGTTGCCGCCTTCAAGGAAAAACGCCCGCCGGTTTTCAAGGGCGATACCACGGGCGATGTTGTGGGCAAATAGCCTGCCTTGCCCATAAAAGCGCCCCAGCGCGGGGACGGGATCGGGGTGCAGATCCCGGATTGCTCCTGCTCCCGGTTCACACACTGCCCCAGATCGCCCCCGCCCCAGATTGCACCCTGCCCAAAACCTCCGACGCTTTCCACCCCCCATTTTCCAAAACGCAACGCTTTCCACCCTCCGCTTTCAAGGAAAAACCATGAGCCGCACCTTGCAGGAAATTGCCGCCTTATCCGCCAAAGCCATGTGGGCGGAAGACCGCGCCAGCCAGGGGCTGGGCATGGACCTTCTGGAAACCGGGCCTGGCCGCGCGCGCCTTGCCATGGTGGTGCGGGCCGATATGACCAACGGCCATGGCACGTGCCATGGCGGGTTTTTGTTTACGCTGGCCGATTCCGCCTTCGCCTTTGCCTGCAACAGCCATGGTCAGCGCAGTGTGGCGCAGCATTGCTCGGTGAGCTTCATTGCCCCGGCCAAACTGGGCATGCGCCTGATCGCGGAAGGCGTTGAGCGCCAGCGCGGCGAACGCTCCGGCATTACCGATGTTACGGTGCGCAGCGAGGAGGGCGCGATCATCGCCGAATTTCGCGGCCATTCGCGCACGATTCCCGGCTCGCTCCTCCCCGATTGAGCTTTGCCGATTGAGCCCCCTCACCCCGCGCACAAAGGCCTATCCGCGTTTGCCTTCCCTCGTGATCCCCCGTTTAACCCCGCCCCATCCTCGCTTTTGCCGCAAGAGGCCGCCATGTTTGACCTGACCCCCGACAAAGCATCGCTCGACCCCATTGAGATCGCTTCGCGGGATGAGATTTCCGCGCTCCAGCTTAGCCGGCTGCAACAAACCTTGCGCCGCGCGTATGACAACGTGCCGCATTATCGCAAGGCGTTCGACGCGGCCGGGGTGCGCCCGGAGGATTGCCGCACCTTGGCGGATCTGGCGAAATTTCCGTTCACCGCCAAGGCGGATCTGCGCGATAATTATCCGTTCGGCCTGTTCGCGGTGCCGCGCGAGCAGGTGGCGCGCCTGCATGCTTCCTCGGGCACGACCGGCAAGCCGACCGTGGTGGGCTATACCGCCAACGATATTGACATGTGGGCGCAGGTGGTGGCGCGCTCCATCCGCGCTTCGGGCGGCAGGCCCGGCATGATCTGCCATATCGCCTATGGCTATGGGCTGTTCACGGGGGGGCTTGGCGCGCATTACGGCGCAGAAAAACTCGGCTGCACCGTGGTACCGATCTCTGGCGGCATGACCGACCGGCAGATCCAGCTGATTACGGATTTCCGCCCCGATATTATCATGGTGACGCCCAGCTATATGCTCGCCATGCTCGATGAGTTCAACAAACGCGGGCTCGATCCGCGTAAAACCTCGCTCAAAGTCGGGATTTTCGGCGCCGAACCCTGGACCAATGCCATGCGGCAGGAAATTGAACAGGCGACGCACTTGGAGGAGCGCTTCGATGTCGTTGT
>CAZGKS010000204.1:0-4024 GCA_964526275.1 uncultured Methylobacterium sp.
GCCAATGCCCGCATGGCCGCCAACGGGGGCAGCGCGCAATTTGGCATCGAGGTTCTTGAGCTTGCCTTCCGCCCGCACCCGGTGGAGCGCGCCGTTTTGCACAACCGCGATGCCCGCCGAATCATAGCCGCGATATTCTAGCCGTTTAAGCGCTTCCACCAGGCTGAACGCAACGTCCCCTTGCCCAAGAATGCCGACAATGCCGCACATGGTTCATCCTTTTATTCGCTCTGTTGGGCGCGTTATGCCCCCGATTGCCCGCGCAAGCAAATAACGGATTGCAACTCTGGCTTACGGAAGCGGGTTTTCCACCCTTGCAAGCGCATGGCGTTTTTACTTTTGAGGCAAGCCTCAAGAGCAAAAGACGCGTTCTTCACTATCGAGATCCGCGCATAATATGTTGCCATCCAAATAGAGCATGCCCCAGGCAAACTCCTCTCAGGCGTGGCGTGCCTGCCGGGCCAAGGCCTCTATTTGGGCAAAATCACCCGTGGCGAGGGCCTCCTTGGGCACCATCCACGAGCCGCCAACCGCCACAACGCAAGCCAAGGCACGATATTGCGCCAGATTACCCGGCCCTATGCCGCCGGTGGGCATAAACCGCATCTCCGGCAAGGGCGCCGCCAGCGCGGCCAGCGCCCGCGCCCCGCCCAAGGTTTCGGCGGGGAAGAATTTGACACAGGTAAAGCCCGCCTCCAGCGCGCACAGCATGTCGGAGGCCGTGGCGCAACCGGGAAAATACGGCACCGGCGCGGCAAAGCCTTCGCGCAGCAAGGCAGGCGTGGCACCGGGCGAGACCAGAAACCGCGCGCCTGCTGCAAGCGCTGCCTCCATATCCGCAGGGCGGCGAAGGCTGCCTGCGCCAATCTGCGCGCCCGCCACGCTTGCGGCCAGCGTAATCGCCTCCAGAGCAGCAGGCGAGCGCAAGGTGATCTCGATAATCGGCAGGCCCGCGCGCACCAAGGCTTGCGTTAACGGCACGGCATCGGCGGCGTGCTCCAGGGTGAGCACGGGGATGATCCCCTGTTCTTGCCATTCCGGCGCTATAAGGGGCAGGGCGCTCATGGAAACTCCGGGGCGATAGCGTTTTTGCTTTTGATGGAAACATCAAGCACAAAAAATGCGGTCTTTAACAAAGAGACAAGAGCCTGATGTGTTTTCATCCAAACGCATCAGGCTCTAGAGCAATTCCAGCGATCGTTGGAACCGGTTTCGCGTCCGGAATTGCGTTAAAATAGAAAGATAGAGTGTTTCTGGCGATTCAATCTTCGCCGGAAACGCTCCAGGGGCAGACAGGCGGGCAAGCGCTGCTTGCATCAGGCGCTCTCCGGTATCGGCGCGTGCGACAAGGCCGCCCATACCTGTGCGGCATGGGGAAGGGGGGGGATCGCGCCATAGCCTTCGGTGGAAAGCGCGGCGGCAACCGCGGCATAACGCGCTGCCTGCGGCGGGGTATCGCCCGCCAGCAAGCGGGCCAGAAACGTTCCGCCGAAACAATCTCCGGCGCCGGTGGCATCGACCGGTTGGCACGGATGCGGCGGTATATGCACCCGCTCCCCTGCGGGGGTTGCCAGCAAGGTGCCCTGCGCCCCCAGCTTGAGCGCGACCAGTTTGGCCCCGCGCTCAAGGCATAAAGCCAGCATGGCCTGCGCATCGTCCAGCCCGGTCAGCGCGGCCAGATCGTCATAGCCGGGCAGGGCAATATCGGCTCGGCTCAACAGATCGAGCACGATCGCCCCCGCCCGCTCCTTGGGCCAGAGCTTGAGGCGCAGATTGGTATCAAACGCCAGCTTGCCCCCGCCCGCTTTCACCAAGGCGGCGGCCTCATATACGGTATCGCAGGCATTGGGGGAAATCGCGGCAGAAATCCCGCTGACATGGAGCATTTTTGCGCGGGTAATCCAGCTATGGGCGAGCGTGCCGGGCGCAAGATCCGCAGGGCGCATGCGGCTGGCGGCTGACCCGCTGCGATAGAAGGAAAAGGCATGGCCCTGCGCGCTATGGGTGACCAGATAAAGCCCGGTCGGGGCATCGGCAACCCTTTGCACGGCGCGCGCATCCACGCCCTCCTGCTGCCAGAGCGCGCGCAGCTTGTGGCCGAAGACATCGTCCCCCAATGCGCTGATATAGCCGGTCCTTGCGCCCTGCCGCGCGGCCGCGATGACAAGATTGGAGGTATCCCCGCCAAAGCCCTGCTGGTATTGGCCGGGCGCGACCTCATTGAGCTCGGCCATCGCTTCGCCCAGCGCGACAAGATCCGGAAAGGGAGCACCCAGCAGTTCCATGGCCCAAACCTTAGCGTAGCCCAAGCGCCGTGCCAAGCACGCGCGAAGGCAATGCGCCCGCATAAAGCCGCGCAGGGGAAGCCGCACCACAGATCACCACAACGGGGGAGGGCAATTGGCCTTACCCGGCAGAGATATAATCGCGCAAGGCATTGCTTTCATGTTCGAGTTCGGCCAGCCGATGCTTGACCACATCGCCGATCGAGATCATGCCGCATAAGGTACCGTTTTCGAGCACGGGAACATGGCGGAATTTGCCGGTGCTCATGAGCTGCATGACCTGATGCACCGAATTTTGCGGCGCGCAGGTGATGACCTTGGCCGTCATATGCGCTTCGACCGACGCGTTGAGCGCTTGCGCGCCATGGGCGGCGATGGCCTTCACAATATCGCGCTCCGACAAGATCCCCGCCAGCGCCCCGGTGGGAGCCAGCACCAGCACCGCCCCGATTCGGTGTTGGCTGAGCAGGGTTGCTGCTTCGCCAAGGCTTGCCGTGCCAGAAAGGGTGATGGTTTTATTGCCTTTTTCGGCTAAAATTTTTGCAACACTCATGCGGTAATCTCCCGAAAAACACTGACCTGAAGGATAGCTCGCGCGCTCTTGTTGGCTCTTACTCCGTAATGTGGCGTAGAATGCGCCATCAGGCAATCTGTGCGAACAGCTAATATGGCGCGCCGTGCTTGGTGTATTGGGTTTGGGGGTTTGGGCAAGGCTGTCGGCGCGGTCGCAAGGTTACAAATGGCGTTGCATCAAGACCGCATCGACATAGCGATTTTTCTTGAAGCCAGCCTCTTTGAGCAACCCGGCCTGCGTAAAACCAAGCGCTTGGTGCAAACGGATCGAGGCGTGGTTCTGGGAATCCCCGATCACCGCGAGGATCGTGTGGATATTCTTGTGGAGAGTATTGCCCGCAAGGTCGTCAATCAGCGCGCGTAGCAAGGCACGCCCGACGCCAAGACCCTGCGCATGGGGCGCGATATAGATCGAATTTTCCACCGTGCGATGATAGCCGGGGCGATCGCGATAAGGGCCCGCATAGCAATAGCCCAAAATACGCCCGGTTTGCGCCGCAAAGGCTTGGTCCTGCGCCGGAGCGGGCGGTAGGGGCGCCCCTTGTTCGGCGACCAGATAGGGAAATCCGGCGGTGATTATTTTTTCACGCCTTGCGCACATTTCCGCCAGGGAAGGCGGGTCATATTCCATCGAGGCCAGAGTATGGCGCACGGCATGCCCGTAAATGGCGGTAACAGCAGGCATATCCTCCGGCCTTGCGGGGCGGATAAGGCATGGTGTGGTTTGGGAAGGAGGCGGCAAGACGGTGTTTGGCATGTGCATCCTTTCCACTTGCCACTCTTATGAAACTTCTTGCCGCCATTATGAAGCGCACAACGCCCCATGGACAAGCGCAAAACATGGGTGCATCCTGTAGCGTGTCAAGGGCGGGGCTGTCCTTGCAATCGTTTGGGTATAAGCACTGTAACCGAGAGTGTGGAAATTTGGAGCAGGCGATGTTCGAGAGCGTTCTGATTGCCAATCGCGGCGAGATTGCCCTGCGGGTTGCGCGCACGGCACGAAGGATGGGCATGCGCGTGATTGCGGTCTATTCCGATGCCGATGCCAACGCGCCCTTCGTCCGCTTTGCCGATGAGGCGTATCGGCTGGGGCCTTCGCCCGCGCAGGAGAGTTACTTGCGCGGCGATCTTTTGCTGGAAATCGCAGCCAAAACGCGGGCGCAGGC
>CAZGKS010000205.1:0-4014 GCA_964526275.1 uncultured Methylobacterium sp.
TCATTGCCCCGGCAGCGCCCATGGCCCCGCCTTCGGTGGGCGTGGCAAGACCAATGAAGATGGTCCCCAGCACCAGGAAGATCAACCCAAGCGGGGGCATCAGCACCATGATCACTTGCTGCGCCAAGCGCGAGAGCAGCGGCAAATTGAACATTTTATTCGCAAGCGCGCTAAAATAGATCACAATCATGGCCGAAAAGGCCGCTATAATGGTCTCCGAGCCTTTTTGGACATGCCCGACGAACCCTGTTCTGAGCACCCAGGTCAACCCAATCGACAAGACCAGCATGACCAGCAGCGAGGTAACCCCGTGGCCCAAAGTCCGCGCCTCTTTGGGCAAGGCGGGCACATAGGTCGGGCGGAAAATCGAGACCAGAAAAATATAGCCCGCATAAAGCGCCGAAAGCACAAGACCGGGAATGAATGCGCCCTCATACATATCCCCAACCGAACGACCCAGCTGGTCGGCCATGATGATGAGGACGAGCGAGGGCGGGATGATCTGCGCCAGCGTGCCCGACGCGGCGATCACGCCCGAGGCAACCCGGCGATCATAGCCATAGCGCAGCATGATGGGGAGAGAGATCAGCCCCATTGAGATTACGGAAGCGGCGACCACGCCGGTCGTGGCGGCCAGCAAGGCCCCCACGAAAATAACCGCATAGGCGAGCCCGCCGCGGATTGGCCCGAACAATTGCCCAATGGTATCAAGCAGGTCTTCGGCCATGCCCGACCGTTCAAGAATAAGACCCATGAAGGTGAAAAACGGGATGGCCAACAGCACATCGTTGTTCATGGTGCCATAAACACGTTCGGGCAGGGCTTGCAGGAAATTTGGAACGAACAACCCCAATTCAATACCGATAACCGCGAAAATCAGGCCACACGCGGCCAAAGCAAAGGCAACCGGGTAGCCGAGCAACAGCAGCAGCACGAGCCCGGCAAACATGATCGGTGCCATGTAATGCGTGACAAAGCCCACAAACCCGGGCGCTTGGCTTGCAGCCATGGCCGGCCCGGCGGCGAGCAGGCCGGCGACCAGAACAAGCCCCGACACCCCGAACAGGCGTGCGACAAAACGGTTTGATACAACGCGGCCAAGGGCGCGAGCAAGAAGGGTTTTCATGATCTCGTCCTCACTTTTTTGCGCTAAGTTCAAGCTCACGCGCGACATCGAGCAGGCGTTGCGCCTCCGCTTCCGCGGCCCCGTGAAGCCCGGTAAAAGCATGAGGGTCGACCATTTCCCCGCGCAAAATAGCTATCCGCTTGATCAATTCCGAAATGGCTTGTGCCAATAACAAAATAAACCCTGCTGGCACCAGAAATTTGGCGGGCCATTGCAACAACCCACCGGCATTGCTGGACGATTCACCGATGTTGAACGAGCGCAGGAAAAACGGCATGCCGTGATAGATCATCACCAAACAAAACGGTATCAAGAAGAAAACATGCCCGAAAACATCAATTTTATCGCGGGTGCGCTTGGTGAAATTGCTGGTCACCACGTCAATGCGGATATGCTCGTTGCGCAAAAACGTATAGCCCGCACCCAGCATGAACACCGCGCCAAAAAGATACCATTGCAATTCCAGCCACGCATTGGACGAGGAATTGAAGAGCTTGCGAACAATCGCATTGCCTGCGGAAACGAGTACTGCCCCCAAGATGAACCATTTGATAAGGCTACCAACCCGTTCATTCAGCGCATCGATCTGCGCGCTGATGCGCAACCACCCAGACATCCGGCACCTCCCCCAATTCCACTTGATCGGTAATCTTTTGCGAAAGCATAAAGACACTTTGCCTTTAGTTCAACTCCCTTATCTGGGTTTTGCGCGCTTATCCGACGGCTCGATCGTTACGCGCCCGCACGCGCTCTCGATGCGCCGTATACAGCCCGCTCGCCATGATCAACCCTATCCCGCAAAGTGCCAGAACGCCCGGCCATTCCCCAAAGACCAGCATGCCCGACAGCACCGCCCACAAAATAATGGTATAGCGAAAGGGCGAGACCACCGATAATTCGACATCGCGGCACGCCTCTATCACGCAATAAGTGCCGATCGCGACCATCACGGCCGCCATCGCCGCCAGCGCCAACAGGCCAGGGGTGAGCACGGGCACGCCCTCCGAGAACATCAACCCCGCGCCCACCACCACCGTGCCCAACGTGGTGGCAAGCGCAATCACCACGCTGGAGGCTTCCGCGTCAATTCGGCGGGTCAACAGATCGCGAAAGGCGACGCCGATGGTCGACAATACGGCCAAGGCAAGCGCCAGCAACCCGATCGTGCCCTTGCCGGGCTGAACCACCATCACGACGCCAACAAACCCGAGGGTAATGGCGCTCCAGCGCCGCCAACCAACTTTTTCTTGCAAGAACAGCGCCGAAAACGCCGTGATCAATAACGGCGCGGCCAGCAAAATAGCGGTGATATCGGCAATCGCCATCATCCCCAAAGCGGCAATAAAAGTATACGCAACAAAGGCTTCCAAGGTTGCGCGCTGCGCCACCTGCGGGTGAAACACTTGGCGGATCTTGCCCAATTGTCCCGCAAGCGCAATCCATACCCCAAAAACCATCAATGAGAACAGGCCCCGGATCAGCAATACCTGGCCAGGCCCCCATTCCACGCGCAACAGCTTGACCATGGTGTCGTTGACGACAAAACACGCCATGGAAATGACCATGAACACAATCCCGCGCAGATTTTGGATCGGGGCAGGCGGCAAAGACCGGGGTTTTGACATTCAAAGGCCAATCTTGACAAAGAGGACGAAAAAAGCGATATAAATCATGCTATTACGATGCAAGACCCGCAAAATCAAGCGGGTGCACACAAGAATGAGGGCTGTGCCCCCGATTTTAAGGCTTGCCGGATTTTAGCGCCGAACAGGTTTTAGATCCGCATGCGTTCAAACAGAACGTATACTGATTTTATTTTTTTGTTTTTACATGCTTTTTACGATAAACTGGCTTCCATTTCATCGCAACTTGCTCTGGAGCCGAACAGGCTTCAGGGCGCAGAAAAGTTTTTATCCCTGGCGAATATCCCAAGAAAAATATCTCTGACAGATACCCCAGACAATTACCCCGGACCGCGCACCGCAAAAAAGCTCCAAACTGAAGCGCACCCGCTTTGGCGCGTTTCAAATTTGGCCAGTGAAGATTTGGCCAGTGAAGATTTACCCCGTGCAGGCTTGCAGCAAAAGGCCTTGCAACACGGGTGCTTGCAGCGCCCTTATGCTTGAGCAGGATGCGTTCACACACAATCGCATCCTGCCCTTGTCTTTTTCTTTCCGCATGCTTTTGTGCGCTAACCGGTATCCACTTTATCGCAGCATGCCCTATGCTCTTGTCCGGGTTTCGGCGAGTTTGCTGAAAATCTGGATGCCGACCGGCAAGATCTCGTCGTTGAAATCATAGGCCGGGTGGTGCAGCCCGGCGGTATTGCCATTGCCGATAAACAGATACGCACCGGGGCGTTTTTCCAGCATGAAGGAGAAATCTTCCCCGCCCATCAAGGGGGCGACTTCGGCATTGACATTTTGGGCACCACTGACCGCGCGGGCCACATCCGCAGCGTAATCTGTCTCCCGTGCATGGTTGACGGTGGGCGGATAACCGCGCTCGTATTTTACCTCCGCGCGCGCGCCAAAGGTTTTGGCGACCCCTTCCACGATGGCTTTGAGCCGCATTTCGGCCTGCCCGCGCACGTCTTTATCGAGGGTGCGCACGGTGCCGGCCAATTCTGCGCGGGTGGGGATGATATTGGTGGCCGTGCCCGCATGGAACATGGTGGTGGAGACCACGACCGATTTGAGCGGATCAACGTTGCGCGCGGCGATCGATTGCAGGGCGGTGATCATATGCGCGCCGATCAGCACGGGGTCCACCCCCAGATGGGGCGCAGCGGCGTGGCAACCAAGCCCTTCAATTTGAATGTGAAACTGGTCTGCGGCCGCCATGATCGGGCCAGGGCGCAACGCCACATGCCCCGGCGCCATGCCCGG
>CAZGKS010000206.1:0-4000 GCA_964526275.1 uncultured Methylobacterium sp.
ACCTGTCCCATCCCGGAGGATCACATTTCCCCTCAGCGATCCGCCCTTTTCATGGCAAGATCGGCGCTGAGGGACATTCGGCGGGGCGACTTCACGGCCAGGCGGCGGCGATATCCAAGATGCGGGCGGCGACCGAGGAGAGCGACGCCAGGGACGGTGCTGGCTGCGCCGCCACTGCGTGCTTATCAACGAGGCCGAGAACTGTTGAGACAATGGTCAGTTCGGTCCCTTCCTGAGCACGAATGCGCAGGTTTCGGCTTTATCGACGAGGCAGAGATCCAGGAAGTGCGTTCGCCACCTCAGCTCCGATTTCGCTGACATCGGGGCCTGAGACTTCTCGAATATGCCTTGGATATAGGACCAATCGTCTAGCTTCGGATCAATGGCGTGGATCGTTCGGGCATAATATGCAGCCATCCTGACCAACTGCACCGGATGGCCGGAAGTAGCGATCGGCGGAGGCAAAGGCTGAATTACCCCAATCTGTGAGGACCAACGAGCATCGCTGCTTGCTGTCTGCTCGACAACAATCGTGCGCGGTCGGGGTGCGATCTATCGAATTGCCCAATTGGCGTAGTCGATCAAAAGCGCACCAAGGGATTTCTCCAGAAGCGCCTGAAGTGAAACCTTATCGTTTGGAAATTTTGGAATTTATTTCGCAATTGCCGAACGAAAAATCCTGATACGCTTCGATACGAACGATCCCACAAGCGTCACCTTTCCAAGAACAAAAATATCAAAGTTTGATTGTTGATCTATTACGATGCTTAATCCGGCGCAATCGATGGTGTATCAAGCGCTTTTTGCAGACAATATTTTTCAAACGGAGAAACCATCCGCTCTATCAACTTTACCCCTCCATCCGCTCCCTCTATACTCCCCTCCCACCCTGACCGGAAGCTCCCCATGTCCTCATCCGCCTTGCCTTCTGCCACGCCTGCTTCCCTTTCTGATCCGCTGGCCAGCTTGCGCCAAAATGCGCTGGCGGCTCCTGTGAGCGGTATTGTCGAAATCGCGGAATATGCTTGGAAAGTGGGCGATGTTTTGCGCCTCTGGGTTGGTGAGGGCGACCTGCCCACCCCCGCGTTTATCGCGCAGGCGGCGCATCAATCCATGCTGAACGGGGAAACCTTCTATTCCTATCAGGAGGGCCTGCCCAGCCTGCGCGCCGCGATTGCCGGGTATTTGTCGCAGCTTTATGGCCAACCAACCCGGCCAGAGCGGATTTTTGTTACCTCTTCGGGCATGCATGCCCTGCAAATGGCGACCACGTTGATCGCGGGGCCCGGCGATGAAGTGCTGGTGCCCACCCCCGCCTGGCCGAATTTCATCGGCGCGCTCACTATTTCCGGCGCGCGCCCGGTGGAAGTGCCGATGAGTTTCGGTAATCGCGGTTTTACGCTCGATCTGGAGCGCCTTGCCGCCGCCATAACGCCGCGCACCAAGGGTCTGGTGATCAACTCCCCCTCCAACCCCACCGGCTGGACCGCCACAAACGCCGAATTGCGCGATCTGCTCGCCTTGGCGCGCCGTCACGGGTTATGGATCATCGCCGACGAGATTTACGGGCGTTTTTATTATGACGGCGCGGCCGATACCTTGCCGCTCGCCCCCTCCTTGCGCGCCCATGCCACCCCGGAGGATCGCCTTCTGTATGTGCAGACCTTTTCCAAAAACTGGGCGATGACCGGCTGGCGGATCGGCTGGCTGGAGGCCCCCGAAGCCTTGCACCAGACCATCGGCAATCTCGTGCAATATTCGAGCTCGGGCACGGCGGTCTTTATCCAGCGCGCCGCCGAGGCCGCCTTGACCCAAGGCGAGCCGCTGGTGATCGAGCAGATAAAACGGGCACGGCATAACCGGGATGTGCTGGTGGAGGCCTTGTCGCGCGTGCCGGATATGCTGCTAACCCCGCCCTTGGGCGCGCTGTATCTGTTTTTTGGCCATAAACGCTATCCGGATTCGCGCGCCTTGGCGTTTTCGCTGATCGATCAAGCGCGGGTGGGGCTTGCCCCCGGCAGCGCTTTCGGCGAAGCCGGGCAAGGCTTCATGCGTCTGTGTTTCTTGCGCAACACCGCCGATATTGAAGAAGCGGCCCAAAGGTTGAGCCGTTTCCTCAAAGGGGCATCCTAGGCTCATAGCCCCTTAAACATGGAAGGTTGGTCCCATAGACAAGGGAGAGCATCCTTTGTTTTAGAAACCCCTTGTTTTCAAATCCCTTGTTTTACAAATGGATAGGGCGTTTTCTCTTTCATCTTATCGCAATCCTCCGGATGCGATTTTGGCGGCAAATGGATACGTCAACCCCCTCAACCGTGCCATGGGGCACGCTTTCCTGGCTTTTCCTGTCCTTTTGCGCGTCAAAATCACGCCACCCCTCCACGATAAGGAGGCCTGACCTTGATAAGGAGGCCTGACCTTAGCGCCCGGTTTTACGCATCAGAAAACCGGGGATAGCATCCCCGAACCCGATCGGGGTGGGGCCGTCATCGTCCTCACGCGGGCGGCGCGAAGGAGAGGCCGCATTTCGCGGTTGCTCTTGCCGGGATTGCGCTTGTCTGGGCTGTTCTTGCTGAGGGTGCTCTTGCCGGGGTTGTTCTTGCCGGGGTTGTTCTTGCCGCGGCTGTTCTTGCCGCGAAGCACCCGCAGGCCGCTCACGCCCTGCACGCTCCTGCCGCGCTTGCGGGGCTTCCCGCTCGCCCGCCTCGTGGCTCCGGCGCGGCTCCCGCTGGGTGCGGGCAGGATCTTCACCCGCGCGCTCCGCAGATCTGGCGCGCGGGGGGCGCGGCGTGCGGGCGGGGCTGCTTTGTAACGATTTGCCGGAGGATCTGCCGTGCGCCTCTCCCCCCTGTAAAGGTCCGCCCTGTGCATCGTCGCTGTCCATCCGGGCGGCACTGTCGAGAATGCTTTGCTCTTTGGCGGTGCGGATATGCTCCGCGCCCTGCCCGCGCCAGCTTGGCTTGCGCTCCTCCCGCTCGCGTTCGCGGCCAAACCGGCCGCGCGCCCCGCGCTTGGCGCCTTCCTCTGGTGCGCTTTCGGTCACCGTGGAAAGATCGCCACCTTCCCAGACAACCGCGTTCTTGATCAGCGCTTCAATCGCCGCGACCGATTTTTCATCGCTGCGCGTGACCAGGGTATAGGCGACGCCTGCCCGCCCTGCGCGCCCGGTCCGGCCGATCCGATGCACATAATCTTCGGCATGGTGGGGGACATCGAAATTGAAGACATGGCTGACATCGGGAATATCGAGCCCGCGGGCTGCAACATCGGAAGCGACCAGCAAGGTCAGCGCATTGTTGCGGAACGCCTCCAGCGCGTTCATGCGGGAGCGCTGATCCATATCGCCATGCAAGGCGCCAACAGAAAAGCCATGTTTTTCAAGGCTTTTGTGCAAGGTCGCCACTTCGCGCTTGCGGTTACAGAAAATGATTCCGTTTTTGAGCGGGTGGTCTGTATTGTCGGCTGCCGCGCGAATGAGCCCGCGCAAGATCTCGCGTTTCTCATAATCCTTTGAGCCGGAGGCGATCAAGGCCTGCCGGATCGTGCTGGCGGTAGAGGAAGCGCGCGCGACCTCTATCCGCGCAGGATTGCTCAAAAACTTGTCGGTCACGCGCTGGATTTCCGGCGGCATGGTCGCGGTAAAAAACAGGGTCTGGCGCGTGAACGGGCACAAAGCCGCAATACGCTCGATATCGGGGATGAACCCCATATCGAGCATGCGGTCTGCCTCATCGATCACCAGCACCTCAATACCGGTGAGCAACAATTTGCCGCGCTCGAAATGGTCGAGCAAGCGCCCGGGGGTTGCGATCAAAACATCCACGCCGCGCGTGATTTTCATGTCCTGATCGCCAAAGGATACCCCGCCGATCAGCAAAGCGACCGAAAGGCGCTGGCCGACACTGTATTTATTGAAGGCTTCTTCCACCTGCGCGGCCAGTTCGCGCGTGGGTTCCAACACCAAGGTGCGCGGCATGCGGGCCCTGGCGCGCCCTTGTTC
>CAZGKS010000207.1:0-3996 GCA_964526275.1 uncultured Methylobacterium sp.
AGCATCCAGGCCACACCCACCGCGCCGAGCAGGAACGACAAATCGACCCGCCAACGCTGTTCCATGGGGTAGAACGCATAAATGAAAAAGCCGATCCGGTCTTTTACAAACGCCCAGCAAGCGCCGGGCGCAACGCCATCTTTGGCTAGGCAGGCCTCACGGTCCGCCCCGCTCCAGATCGCATCGGTGAACAAAAACCGGATAAAACCGGGAATTGTCACATAGAGCAGGTAAATCGCCGCAAGCGTAAGCACCACACTGACCACCGAAGAGAACAGGTTATCGCGCAGCCAAGCGAGGGGGCCGGCCAGCCGCGTCGGCGGCGGCGCGGGATCAATCGGCGCATAGCGCACAAAAACCTGAGTCGGATTTGCAGGCGATACCGAGGCGTTAGCAGGGGTGTTGGGCATGAGGCACCTTACCGTTCAACCAACGCCACGCGGGCGTTATACCAGTTCATGACCATCGAGGTGACAAGGCTGAAGGTGAGATAAACCCCCATCGTGATGGCCACAACTTCAAGCGCCTGTCCGGTCTGGTTGAGGACAGTGCCCATGAAAATCTGCACCAGATCCGGATAGCCAACTGCGACCGCCAGAGAAGAATTCTTGGTGAGATTAAGATAAGCCGACGTTAACGGCGGAATGATCACGCGCATCGCTTGCGGAATAACCACCAGATCGAGCGTTTGCGCCGGGCGCAACCCCAACGACAGCGCTGCCTCCGTTTGCCCCCTCGATACAGCAAGGATGCCCGCACGCACGATTTCCGCAATAAAGGCCGCCGTGTAGATCACAAGGCCAAAGACCAGAGCCACAAATTCCGGGAAAACCTGCACGCCGCCCCGGATATTGAACCGCCCGGCTTCCGGCACATTGAACGAGAGCGGCGCCCCCAGCGCATAAAACACAGCCAGCGGCACTGCTATGAGCAGAGCAAGCCCCACCCAGCCACTGGGCAAGATACGCCCGGTTTTCGCCTGAACTTTGCGCGCATGGCGTCCGAACAGCCATGTGCCAACCATGCCGAGCCCAAAAATCGCCAGAACGGTACCAAACCCCTCGCCATAGGTCGGCGTTGGCAAAAACAGCCCCCGGTTGTTGAGAAAGATGTTCCCCGGCAGTGCCAGCGAATCGCGCACCTCTGGCAAGGCTTTGAGCACGGCATTATACCAGAAGAACAATTGCAGCAGCAAAGGCAGGTTGCGCACGCCCTCGACATAAACAGTGGCGATTTTCTGCACCAGCCAGTTTTTGGAGAGCCGCGCAATCCCGAGAATAAACCCGAGAATCGTCGCAAAAAAGATGCCGATCGCAGCGACCAGCAACGTGTTGAGCAGGCCCACCCAGAAGGCGCGGCCATAGCTGGAGGTAGTCTCATACGGAATGAGCGTTTGTGCGATATCAAACCCGGCAATATTGTTCCAGAACCCGAGCCCGGTCGCGATTGTCTGCTTGGTCAGGTTATCGATTGCATTGGCTGCCGCGATATAAAACAGCGCCGCAACCGCTAGGAATAGCGCCCCTTGAAACAGCCAAGCCCGTTTTTCAGGGTCGTTCCAGAACGCCACCTTGGGTGGGCCAGAACCATCCAGCCGCCCATCGCTCACCGTGTTCATTTTTATCCCCCCTGTTCCGGATGGACCTTATGTTTGGTCAACCCCGGTATCCGGATGGACCTTATTTTGGTCAACCCCGGCATAAGGGAGGGGGCGCGAACGCCCCCTCCTGTGTTTTTAGCGGATCGGTGGGGCGTATTGCAAGCCGCCCTTGGACCACAAAGCATTGAGACCACGCGCAATTTTAAGGCGCGACCCTGCCCCGACATTGGCTTCGAACACTTCGCCGTAATTGCCGACCTGCTTGATGATGCGATAGGCCCAATCATTGGTAAGGCCCATGGCTTCCCCGAATTTACCTTCAACACCCAGCAAGCGCTTGACATCCGGGTTGACGGAATTCTTGAGTTGGTCATCGACATTGGCTTTGGTCACGCCCAATTCTTCGGC
Organism: uncultured Methylobacterium sp.; assembly: GCA_964526275.1. Lineage (GTDB taxonomy): Bacteria > Pseudomonadota > Alphaproteobacteria > Rhizobiales > Beijerinckiaceae > Rhabdaerophilum. The sequence goes on from CAZGKS010000207.1 coordinate 2,009, forward strand.
GGTAACCATGGCGTAATGGGTCCATTTAACAATGTCCCCCCAGCCGTTATCGCCATGGCGCCATGCAGGCCCAAGCGGCTCTTTGGAAATGATTTCCGGCAGCACCATATGGTCATCGGGCGCGGTCATGCGCAAGCGCTCGGAATAAAGGCCCGAAGCGTCGGTGGTGAAGGCATCGCAGCGCCCGGCATCATAGGCCTTGGTGGTTTCATCGGAGGTTGCGAACGAAACAACCTCGTATTTGAGCTTGTTGGCCCGGAAGAAATCCGCCAGGTTCAACTCGGTGGTGGTGCCTTGCTGCGTGCAGACCGTGGCGCCGGAAAGCTCCATCGCAGAGGCGATTTTAAGCTTCTTGCGGACAATAAACCCCTGCCCGTCGTAATAATTGACCGGGCCGAAATCGAGCCCAAGCGAGGTATCGCGCGATTGCGTCCAGGTGGTGTTGCGGGACAGCACGTCCACTTCGCCCGATTGCAGGGCGGTAAAGCGGTCCTTGGAGCTTAGCGGCACGTATTTGACCTTGGTCGCGTCGTTGAAGATCGCAGCAGCCATTGCACGGCATAAATCGACATCGAGCCCTGTCCAGTTGCCCTGTGCATCGGGCTGGCCAAACCCGGCAAGACCGGTATTGGAGCCGCAATGGAGCACACCGCGTGCCTTGACCTGATTAAGGGTCTGCGCGGAAGCAGCCCCGGCGCTGAGGGCAAAAGCGGCACCTAGCGCCAAAGTGACGAGACGTTTCTTCATGAAGTTTCTCCCGAATGAATGGTTATTGCCTGAAAGGCTCTCTTCGCCTGAATGCACTCTACACACCAATCCAAATTCCCCTAGCAGGATATTCCAGAACGGCGCACGACCGAAGGCGCGCGAACAGGCTTACTGCGAGCGTGAACCCACTGCCGCCATGACACGCGATCTTAAACAAAAGGTCAAGAGCTAAAGCGCAAATCTGCTGTGCTCATGGCCGCGATGCCCGCGCAACGGCCCCACCAGATGCGCTAAAACAGCGTCGCCAGGGGGGATTTGTCGGAGAATTTTGCGCGGGAGCCTCAAAAAAATATTGAAAAAATTTCATTCTTTTTTATAATGATTAAAAAGATGAATATACCACGTAATACAAAAATAAGGGAAGAAACATGTCGAATAATCCTAAAAACAAGAATAAAAATCTGAAGTCAGATACGTTTCTCACGCATGCGGGGCGCAACCCGGAGGAAGCCTTCGGGTTCATCAACACACCGCCCTATCGCGGTTCGACCGTGCTCTATCCCAATGCCACCGCCTGCCTTGCCGGGCAGAACCGTTATGTCTATGGGCGGCGCGGCAACCCGACCATGGAAGCCTTGCAATCGCTCTGGACCGAGCTTGAGGGCGCTGCGGGTTCCGTTATCTGTCCTTCGGGCGCTTCGGCAGTTTCAACGGCGCTGCTCTCGTGCCTCAAACAGGGTGATCACCTGCTGATGGTCGATTCCACCTATCGCCCGACCCGCAATTTTTGCGATAATGTGCTCCCGCGTTTTGGCATTGCCGTAACCTATTACGACCCCACCCTCGGGGCAGGCATCGAAGCCCTGATACAACCCAATACGCGCGCCGTTTATATGGAGAGCCCCGGCTCGCAGACCTTCGAGGTGCAAGACGTGCCGACCCTGGTCGCGGTAGCGCGCAAGCGCGGCCTGATCACCTTGATCGACAATACCTGGGCAACACCGTTGCTGTTCCGCCCGCTGGATTTTGGCGTGGATATTGCGATCAATGCCGCCACCAAATACCCGTGCGGGCATTCCGATGTCTTGATCGGGATTGTCGCCGCCAATGAAGCGCATTGGCCTGCCTTGCGCGATTTCCACGGCGATTGCGGCACGTTTGTCTCTTCCGATGATATTTTTCTCACCCTGCGCGGGTTGCGCTCCATGCCGTTGCGCTTGCGCGAACAAGGGGCGAATGCGCTCAAAATCGCGCAATATTTGCAAGGGCATAAACAGATC
>CAZGKS010000208.1:0-463 GCA_964526275.1 uncultured Methylobacterium sp.
ATCAAGACCTGTTGCACCGACCATGGATCGGTGAGGGGTTCGAGCACCAGAACCCTGAAGGCCGCGAGGGGCGATTTGCCCAGCATCGCCACGATCACGCCGCCAATCAACAACGCGACCAGCAAGGCCGCAAAGGGGGTCATGAGGCGGCGAAGCGGCGAAATTTCCTTGCGGGCAACCAGCGAGAGAGAATAGCTCATTGGCGAAACTCCGGCGTGGTAGAGGCAGAAACGGGGACAGAGGCGGCGCCATGGCCCGCTTTTGGCACAAAATGGCCGTGGCCTTTGGTGTGGTTGGTCATCAACAGGCCGATCTCTTCGCGCGTCTCTGACGAGATGGCGGTAACGGCGATGCCGATGTCCTGAACGGTTTCTTCCCGCTTCTGGGCGGTGACCACGACGACGTCTCGGCGTGAGTCCTGCTCAGCTGCATCCGCTTGCGGAGCGGCCGGAGTTGTTTGCTG
>CAZGKS010000208.1:473-3967 GCA_964526275.1 uncultured Methylobacterium sp.
AATTTCCATCGCTTCATCCAGATCCTGCGTAATCACCAGCACAGCGGCACCCTTGGCGGCAAGGTCGATCAAGGTCTGGCGGATATGGGCGGCCGCGCGCGCATCCACCCCCCAGGTTGGTTGGTCGATGATAATGAGTTTGGGGTTGCGCAACACTTCGCGCCCGACAATGTATTTTTGCAAATTCCCGCCAGAAAGCTGCGCCGCACGCGCCTCAACCCCCGGTGTGCGGACATCAAACCGCTTGATAATATCGCTGCCAACTGAAACCAGCCGGTTGCGATCGACAAACAGCGTGCCGATACCCTCTGTAGCGTGCCAGGACAGCACGATGTTATCGGAGAGCGCGGTTTGCGGCAAGGTTGCCTGCCCCAACCGTTGTTCGGGCACAAAGGTTGCGCCCTGCTTGCGGCGGGTATTGATGTCCGCGCGCGTAACATCGCGCCCGACAATCTCGATTTGCCCGGCGGTTACCCGCCCCCCCTCCCCGGAAATCGCCGCGTAAAGCTCGCTCTGGCCGTTGCCCGCAACCCCGGCAATCGCCACAATCTCGCCCGAACGCACGGTGAGGTTTACCCCGTTGAGCGCAACCCCATGGATGGTATCGGGGGCAACGAAGAGCCCTTCAAGCTTCAGGACCGCGCCCCCGAAATTGCGGTTTTGCGGCGGGGTAATATCGGCCACGCCCTCGCCTACCATTTTTGCGGCCAGCTCGCGCGCCGAAGTGGTTTTGGGGTCTGCCGTACCGACCAGCTTGCCGTGGCGCAAAATCGTGGCGCGGGTACATAGCCGCCGCACTTCCTCCAGCTTGTGGGAAATGAACAGCAGGCTCGCCCCTTCGGCCGCCAGCAAATCGAGCGTAGCGAACAAGGATTCGCTCTCTGCGGGCGTAAGCACCGAGGTTGGTTCATCCAGAATGAGCAATTTGGGCTCTTGCATCAGGGCGCGCAGAATTTCGATCCGCTGGCGCTCCCCGGCCGAGAGCGTATGCACCGGGCGGTCGAGATCAATACCCAGCCCGAAATATTCCGCTTTGGCCCGCACTTTCTCGCGCAGTTCCGCGTTGGCGATCTGCCCTTCGAGCGGGATAGCCACATTTTCAAGCGCCGTAAATTCCTCAAATAGCGAAAAATGCTGGAAAACCATGCCGATACCCGCGGCACGCGCCGCACGGGGCGATGGCAGGGTGACCAGCTTGCCCTCGATCCAGATTTCGCCGGAATCAGGCGCGAGCAGACCATACATCATTTTGACAAGGGTTGATTTACCCGCCCCGTTCTCGCCCAGAAGCGCGTGAATCTCCCCGGCATTGAGCTGTAGATCAATCGAATCGTTGGCGACCAGCGCCCCGAACCGCTTGGTGATGCCTTTTAAAGAAACAATTTCCCGCATCTTGCCCTCTTAAGGTACCAGCACGCTAGCGCCGATGGTTTCACGCGATTCGAGCGCTTTATGCGCGCCAACAACATCCGCAAGGGCAAAACGCCGTTGCGGTTCGGCTTTAAGCACCCCCGCCGCCAGCGCCGCAAACAACCGCGCCGCCATATCGCGGTACTGCGCAACATTGCCGATATGCGAAAACAGGGTCGGGCGGGTGAGATACAGCGAGCCCTTGCGGGAAAGCAGCGCGGGATCAAACGGGGCAATCGCGCCCGAAGCATTGCCGAAGCTGACCAGCATGCCAAAGGGGCGCAGGCAATCGAGCGAGGGCAAAAAGGTATCCTTGCCCACCCCGTCATAGACAACATGCGCCATGGCGCCGTCCGTGATTTCCCGCACCCGCACGGGAACATCCTCGGAGCGATATAAAATCACCTCGTCGCACCCGGCAGCGCGCGCCTGCACCGCCTTTTCTTGCGACCCCACCGTGCCGATAACCTTGGCACCCAACGCTTTTGCCCATTGCACCAACAACAGCCCCGTCCCCCCCGCCGCCGCATGCACAAGCGCGATCTGGCCTTTTTGCAGCGCAAAGGTGCGAAACAGCAGATATTCGGCGGTCAGGCCCTTGAGCATCACAGAAGCGGCAAGCTCAAACGAAATTTCCGCAGGCAGAGGCACCACAGAAGCCGCCGCAAGGTTGCGCGCGCTGGCATAGGCGCCTGGCGCGCCGACATAGGCCACGCGGTCTCCGGGTTTTACCCCTTCAACGCCGTCCCCGACCTTCGTAACAAGGCCTGCCCCCTCATTGCCGGGGGTGAACGGAAAACCGGCGACCGGATAAAGCCCTGAGCGAAAATAGGTATCGAGAAAATTGAGACCAATGGCCTTGTGCTCGATCTGCACCTCGCCCGCTTGCGGCGGCGGCAGAACGGCCTCGACAAGCCGCATGACTTCCGGCGCACCCTGCGCGGTGATTTCAACGCGAGCAACCATAATCCCCCCTGCTTGTCGTCACTCTCCCACAGGATCCACCACCCAGATTTCACCAAAACGCGCCCAAAACGGGGAGCATCCGGCTCTCTTTTTATGTTACGCCTCATCCATGCGAAAGAAAGCATCCCCCAAGCGATCGCCCTGCCGAAACAAGCGATCCACCCTTACAGGGGGCGGCCTCTGCACGCATAAAGCGTCGTGGTCGTCCTTTATAGGGCAGCCCCTGCAACAGGCCCTGCCCCTTTGCGCATTATCTGCACGCTTGCACTCTATCCGTTCGGGAACAGGGTGCAACATATTTTAATCTTGAAACAGACACTGCCTGCAACCCTGCTGAAAAAATCAGCCTTGGAAAATCAGCCTTGCAGGGGTCGCCTGCCAAGATGATCTTATAGGCTAGTTTTGCGCCGCGTGACATTACGTGTCAAGCGGCCTAAAACATTTACCTGACATATCCGGAAGGTTCGCCTGCATGTTCTGGCGGCCTCCGAAATCATCGCGCTCCCCGCCCGCAGGAGGCTCCCATGGTTCCCCCCCTCCCTCCGTTTGAGTGTATCGTCTCCGGCGCGGGCGCGACCGGCTTGGCGTTGGCGCTGGGGCTGGCGCAGGCGGGCATCCGCACCGCCCTGCTGGGCGTGCCGCAAACCCTGCGCGATGATGCACGCTCGGCGGCCTTGTTCAATGCCTCGCTGGCGGTGTTCGACGCGCTGAGCGATCCGCTGGCCCCCTCTGCTATGCCGGGGACCCCTGCCCCCAATCTGGGCACGCGGCTGCGGGAAGCGGGCGCGCCGCTTTGCGCGATCCGCATGATCGATGCCACCGGTGCCGTGCTGCGCGCGCCCGATATCACCTTCAAGGCCGCTGAAATCGGCGAGCGGGTTTTTGGCTATAACATTGTCAATGCGGTTATTCTCGAACAGCTTCTTGCCGCCGCCAAAGCGCAGGACAACCTGACCCTTTTCCCCGATTTTCTGGAAGCGCTCACCCTCCTGCCCACGGGCGAGGTGCGCGTAACGCTCTCTGGCGGCGCGGCCCTGGAGGCCCAAATATTGGTGGGCGCCGATGGTCAAAATTCTGCCACGCGCGACAAAGCCAAGATCGGCGTTTCGATCAAACCC
>CAZGKS010000209.1:0-3962 GCA_964526275.1 uncultured Methylobacterium sp.
CCGCGATCAGCATGTCCCGGCGGGTGGCACTGCCGGACCCCAAAAGCAGCGGGTATGAAGAACGCCATAGGGGGTGAGACATCACACGCCTTCCTTTCGTGTGCGCCTTTCGCGCAACAGATCGATGATCGCTGCCGCCGTTTCCTCGATCGAGCGGCGGGTGACATCGATGATCGGCCAATCCTTGCGTTCAAACAAGCGCCGCGCTTGGTTGAGCTCGTCGATCACATGGCCGCGATCGGTATAGGTTGTGTCGCTGCCTGTTGCGTTGAGCGTCAGCAGGCGATTCTGACGGATCTGGATAATCCGCTCCGGGCTGGCCACCAACCCGACAATCAGCGGGTTGGTGAGGGTATCGAGAAGGGCGGGTAGCGCAATGTTGGGCACAAACGGAATATTGGCCGTTTTAACACCGCGATTGGCAAGATAGATGCTGGTTGGGGTTTTGGAGGTTCGGGAAATTCCAACCAGAACCACGTCTGCCTGATCGAGATTTTCGCTCATCTGGCCGTCATCGTGCAGCATGGTGAAATTGAGCGCGTCGATCCGGCGGAAATATTCCGGGCCCAAAGTGTGCTGGGCGCCTGCACGCGGGGTTCTGGCAACGCCGAGATAAGATTGAAACAGATTAACCACGGGCTCCAACACCGAAAGATGCGGCACGCCTTGCTCTTCGCACGCTTTTTTGAGCTTTTCAGCCAGCTCTGGGTCAACAAGCGTGAACAGAACCATTCCAGGTTCGTTTTCAAGCTCGGTAATAACCCTATCGAGTTGTTTTTGCGTGCGCACCAGCGGATAAACATGCTCGATCGGGGATATGCCCTGATAAAGCGCAGCCGCCGCGCGCGAAACAGTCATGAGTGTTTCACCGGTCGAATCGGATACGAGATGAAGGTGAAAATAGTGCCTGTGCACTGCACGCTCCTTCAAGCTGGTTAAGGTTTTAACCTGTCCATTTCAACGATACCAGAAAAGTCTTGAACCAAGCAGGCTTTATGCGCGTTGCAAGCGCAGGTTTTTGATTGCCGCGTTTTCCCCAAAATTACACACAAGGGCGTGGATAAAATGGGGAAAAAACTGTCGAAGATGCAAGGCAACATAAAGGGCTGTTTGAATCGCCTCCGTTCCTAAACATTTTTCTGTTTGTGCAAGAAACTATACAGAAATGTGGATTAAAGCCGCGTTTAAGGAAGGGTATGGTTTATGATTTATTAACGCACTCTAAAAAAACATAAAAATTTCGATTCGCTCCCGATATGGTTTAAACCTGAATTGGGACAATCTGTGGATAAAATTGGTTTACCGATTTGAGGGGACGTAATAGGAATAACAAACAAAAAGAAGATTTCTTTCTTTTAATTGGAAAAAAGATGAAACCTGTTCTCGATACAATCGCCGGGAAAATTGGAAAAACGCCGCCGGTCTGGATGATGCGGCAGGCTGGGCGCTATCTACCGGAATATCGGGCTATCCGGGAGAAAGCGCGCGATTTTCTGCATTTTTGTTACACTCCGGAAATGGCGATCGAGGTAACCTTGCAGCCTATCCGGCGGTTTGGATTCGATGCGGCGATTATTTTCTCTGATATTCTCGTTATTCCGGATGCCTTGGGCCAGAAGGTGACTTTTGTTCAAGGCGAAGGGCCGCGTCTTGAAGCGTTGCAAACGCCGGAAGCTTTCAGCCAATTGGCAAAATCGCTGAATGAAGACAAGCTTGCGCCGGTTTATGCCGCTTTACGCGGAGTGCGGGCGCAATTGCCGGGCAATGTCACGCTGATCGGCTTTTGTGGAGCGCCGTGGACACTTGCCACCTATATGATTGCAGGGCGGGGTACGCCGGATCAAGCGCCTGCACGGATGATGGCTTATCACCATCCGCACGCGTTTGCGGGGTTGATCGATCAATTGGTTGAAGCCTGTGCGCGGCATTTATGCCTGCAAATTGAAGCGGGCGCGGAAATTGTCCAGATTTTTGATTCCTGGGCGGGTTCTTTGCCCTCTGAACAATTTTGGCGCTGGGGTGTTGAACCGGTGCAACGGATCATCGAGATTGTGCGTCAACAGCATCCGAATATACCTATTATTGCTTTTCCGCGTGGTATTGCCGGTTTATATGCAAAAGCTGCGGCACAAATGGGGGCCGATGTGCTGGGGCTCGATACCACAACCCCTCTGGAGGCTGTGCGCAAGGATTTGCCGTCCACGCTTGTTACGCAAGGTAATCTCGACCCGTTGGTGCTGATCGCCGGTGGCGAGGCTCTGGATCGGGCGGTCGAGGTTATTTTGGCGGCAAGCGAAGGCACGCGGCATATTTTTAATTTGGGGCATGGAATTCAACCCCCAACCCCTATCGCCCATGTTGAGCAAATGTTGCGGAGGATACGCGGATGATCGATCTCTGGATTAAAGTGCTGCATATTCTCGCCGTGATTTCCTGGATGGCGGGTTTGCTCTATCTACCCAGATTATTTGTCTATCACGCTGAAGCGGGTATTTCAGCGGATGCGAATGCCCGGTTCAAAATCATGGAACAGCGATTGTTCCGGTATATTATGTCTCCGGCCATGATGGTTGTCTGGGCAACCGGCTTGTGGTTGGCGTGGTCGAGCTTTGGGTTCAAGGGGGGGTGGTTGCATGGCAAGATCACTTTGGTTATCTTGCTCACCGTCCATCATGTTTTTCAGAAGCGTTGGCTGGCAGCCTTTGCGCGCGATGCCAATGTGCATTCTTCGCGGTTTTTCCGGTTTCAAAACGAGGTTCCAACCGTTTTGATGATCGTTATTGTGATTTTGGTGATCATCAAACCGTTTTAAGCGGTTTGAGCGTTTATTCCGTCTATTGGTTTTGTAGTTTTGAGGCATTTAAGGCTTTGGATCACTCCTGAATCCTTTTTAGGCGGGGGAATACCGGTTAGCGTCAAGAATATAGGGTTACCAAGGCAAACCTGAGTAAAATTTCTATAGAACAAATAGATAGAGCCATTGAGCGGAATAAACGGCCCCAAGGTCAGGACTCGTTATCGCATCCGGAGGATCGCGGGAAAAGGAAAGAAAAAACGCCTTATCTACGTGTAAAACACAGGATGCTCTTTTCTTTTCGAGGTGACCAACCTTCCATGTTGAATGGGTCCTGACCCTAGATTAACGCTTCCGTGATTCATTGTGCTTGCGCTACCTCTAAAAAGCGATTAGCAGGACAGAGCGATTGGCCTCCTCGTCTCTGGCCCTTCTTTTGTCGCGCTTCCCCCCCTCATTTTATTATCGGTTCCCGCCATGCGCGAAATCAAGCTGCACGATCTTAAACGCAAATCTCCGACTGAGTTGCTCGCTTTTGCCGAGGAAGTGGAGGTCGAAGGCGCCAGTGCTTTGCGCAAGCAAGAGCTGATGTTCGCGATTCTCAAGCAGCTTGCTGCGCGCGAAGTCGAGATTATCGGCGAGGGCGTGGTAGAAGTGTTGCAAGATGGCTTCGGCTTTCTGCGCTCCCCGGATGCGAATTATCTTGCCGGGCCAGATGATATTTATCTCTCGCCTGCCCAAATCCGGCGGTTTTCCTTGCGCACGGGCGATACGATCGAAGGGCAGATCCGCTCGCCAAAAGAAGGCGAACGGTATTTTGCGCTGGTGAAAGTCAGCACGATCAATTTTCAGGAACCGGAAAAAGCACGCCATAAGGTGCATTTCGATAATCTGACGCCGCTTTATCCCAATGAACGGTTGCGGCTTGAAAATCCGGATCCTACCCGCAAGGATATGTCGGCGCGGGTTATCGATATTGTTGCGCCGATTGGTATGGGCCAGCGCGCGCTGATTGTTGCACCGCCGCGCACCGGCAAGACCGTGCTTTTGCAAAATATCGCGCAATCGATTACGACCAACCATCCGGAATGCTACCTCATTGTTCTGCTGATCGATGAGCGGCCGGAGGAGGTGACCGATATGCAGCGCTCGGTGCGCGGTGAAGTCG
>CAZGKS010000210.1:0-3875 GCA_964526275.1 uncultured Methylobacterium sp.
CCGCTGAGGCGACATCAAAATTCTCGGCCCCGAAATCATACGTGCGGTCGAGATTAAGCGGCGCGGTCATAAGCGCAAGCTTGGGGTTTACGCGCTGATACAGCCGCTCGATCATATTGGCGTCAATCCGCGCAGGGTCTGAAATCGCCTCCAGCACACCTTGTGCCTGATCCTGGTTGAAATCAAGACCGACCGTGCCAAAGGCCAAGTCGAAATCCACCAGGGCGGTGCTGATTTCGAGCGTTTTTGACATGGCATACCCGACATTATGGCACAAGGTTGAACTCCCCACCCCGCCACGCGCACCCACCACTGCAACTGTTTTGCCAATAACCCCGGCGCGGCCATGCTTGTAAATATCAGACAAAGCCTGGATGAACCCCATCGCGGTAATCGGGGCAACGAGATAATCGCTCACCCCTCGCCGGATCAGATCCCGGTACAACAGAACGTCATTCACTTGCCCGACAACCAGAACGCGCGTGCCCTCGTCGCAACTCTTGGAGAGTTCATCGAGATGAGAAAGCAGATGCGTGCTCTCGCTCAGCGTTTCGATCACGATCACATTGGGCGTGGGCGCATTGCGATACGCCTCGATAGCCGCCGCAATACCCCCGGCCTGCAACCGCACCTGGGCTCTGGCCATACGCCTGTCCTGGCTTGCTTCTTCAACCATCGCCATCACTTGCGGCGTTTCAGCAAAAACCTGGATCGCGATATGCGGCAAAAAGACAACATCTTGATCGTGCATGGTCTCACCCACTTCCTGACTGACAAACGCTTGATAGAGCATTGAGATAAAAGCCTGATAGGTTCTCACAAACCCTCATCAGGCTCCCCCAATGGCGTTAGTTGCTACCCACCGATGTCTCGCCAGTCGACCACTGGATGGAGGGGCTCGCCCCGGCGCGCAACTTTTCGATATTCTTGACCTGCCTTTGGGCATCCATCCGGCCTTCAGGCATAGACCGCACATGATCCAGCGGGTCTGCAACTTGCGCAGCCATCATCGATTGTTGCGCGCATCCAAAATTATCATAGGGCAAATTGGTAATGGATTGGAAATTGGCAACGCCCAAAGCATCGCGTGGCCATTGGCCGCAAGGCTGCGTCGTATACGCTTTGAAAGCCGTACGGCTCAAGCGTACAGGCCCCGCCCCAAGCGCCGAATTGCTGGGGTAGGAGCGAACCGAAACCGCCTGCTTCACGCCGTTTTTGACAAGCACCGCCCGCACTTGCGCCATCAGCGCCTGCCCTTCCGCGCCTTCCGGCACCGCCGCCTCGATCTGCCCACCGGTGGCCCGGGCAGCCTGCGCGAAAACGCGGATCTCCTCAAGTTGGCGCGGCCCCAGCGTGGCACCAAGGCGGAACACATCCAGATGCTGCACCTGATCTCCAAGGGTGATCGGGTGGCGGACATCGTAATCATTGGCCGTGCTGGCCTGATACGATGCGCCGCCCTTCGCGCAAGCGCTGACGGCCAGGGCCATGATGCCAAGCGCCACACCCATACGCCCCATCCGGGAACGCGCTCCTGTTTTATGTTCTGACACGTTCATCAACATGGTTTACTCCGTAATGAAACCGAATTTGCTGCCTGCGGTGCCATAGGCCCCATTGGGCTGCCCGCCATAAACCCGGTGCAATTGCCCCAAAAGCAGCGCCGCAGGGTCCGATGAATCGTTCAAACCGTCGGTTGGGCGCGCGATTTGTCCAGGTGAGCTGGGTTTGGCGATAAAAGGCTGCACGAGAATCATCAGTTCTGTCTCGTTGCGTTGATATTCGCGGGAGCGGAACAATTGCCCCAGAATGGGCAGGTTCATCAGGCCCGGCAGACCTGTTATCTGCTGTTTGCTCACCTGCTGGATCAGCCCGGCGGTAGCCATCACCCCGCCGGAGGGAAGCTCAACGGTCGTCTCCGTTTTACGCGTCCGGAAACCGGAAACGGAAATACGCGTCAATTGTACTGAATTATCGGAATCGACCTCATTGATCTCGGTCGCAAGGCGCACCATGATCCGCCCTTCGGAGAGAACAACCGGGGTGAAATTGAGCGCCACCCCCACCGATTTAAGGGTCAGTGTGACCGTGCAGCGCGTATTCCCGCTCTCGCAAGTTTCACTGGACGGCACGGGAATTTCCCCGCCCGCCAAAAACTTGGCGGTCTCGCCCGAAACCGCGGTCAAGGTGGGCTCCGCCAGCGTGCGCGACAAGCCCTGCTTTTCAAGCGCCCGCAGCTGGGCTTCATGCCCTGCTCCAGTGACAAGGTTGAGATAATTGTTGGGCGAGCCGAACGCAAACGCATGGGCCGCTTGTCCGGTCAGGGTAGAGCCCGAAATTTTCCACTGCCCGGCAAGATCCACCCCAAGTTGCTTGAGCGCAGAACGTTGCACTTCCGCAACCGTAACTTTCAGCATCACCTGATCGCGCCCGCGGATCTGCAGGGCATTGATCACCTTGCCTGAACCGATAACGGCTACCCCGCCGGCCGCCGAATTCCCCACAAGGTTAGTGGCCAGCTCCACGGCGGTTTGCGCATCGAGCGCAGAATCAACCGTTCCCGACAGCACGATATTTTCCGCCACGCTTTCAATCTTGATCTCGGCCTTGGGCAGGGCCTTGCCAAGAACGCTGCGCAGAATATTGATCTCCTGCCCCATTTCTTTCGCAACCGCCACTTCCAGCGAGGCGATCTGTGCCCCGGCCGGATCCATCACGAAAACGCTGGTGGTCCCCGTCGCTGCCGCAATCAAGAACAATTTGCGCGGCGTCCGCACCACGGCATTCACAATCGCCGGGTTGCCGATAAACACTTCACCCGCATCTTTTGGTAAATCGACAATAATCGATTTTCCAACCGCAAGCCCGATCCGGCGGGTCATGTTGGCATCCCCCGGGCCCGGCGCCATACGCGGATTGGGCAAGGTTTCATAGGGCACGCCGCCATATTGCTTGGGCGCCGCCACGGCCGGTGCCGCAAGCGCCAGCGCGCCCGCCAGCAAAACCCCGGCAAATCCATACAATACCCGCTGACATATCATCCGCATCGGGCTCTCCCCTGTCGCAGGGTTGCACAAAAAAAGCTTATATCCCGGCATGATCCACCTCTATTGGGTTACGCCGGAGCGCACAAACGTGATGCTGCTTTCACGTTGCGTTGTCGTGGAGGCGTCACTGTCGTCGGGCTCATGGGCCGGCCGCAAAGCAAGCGTAAGGCCCGCACCGCCCCCGCTGGCCTGCGCCCGCGTAATCATTTCCGCTTGAACCGGATCGAGTTCGAGCGTGGCATTTTCGCCAGTGATCACCCGCTCGCCGTCTTTTTCCTGGATTTGTTGCCCAACAGCCAGAACCCGGATTTTGCGCAAAATCGTCCGCGCATTCGTCCCCCGCATTGTCTGCTCCATCGCGATCACATCCACCCGGTCATTGGGCAAGATAAACCCACCCGCATTCGTGCCCCCGCGCGCATCGAGCCGAATGGCCACCGCCCGCATCCCCGGGGTCAGCACCAAGGACATATAGCCCCCACCGCCGCTTTTGATCACTTTTTCAGGACGAATAGGCTCACCGCTGTAGAAAGCCTGCCGCGTAACCGCCCCTTTATAGGCGGCCAGCGCATCCGGTTGGCTCATACGTTGCACCATTGCCGGGGAAACAATTTTCTCCGGCCAGCGCATCCACGCCATATCGCCTTCGTTGATCACGGTTCCGATCGGCAATTCGCGCGCAGCGCTCAAAATTTCGACCGTCTTTTCATCCGTACTCTGGATGACGACAGGTTTTGGCGTCTCAACCGGCACCGGCGCAGGCCCGCTCATGCTCAGAAAAAACGCCACGCCACCAAACCGACCTACGGCAGCCAACAGCGCCGCCTT
>CAZGKS010000211.1:0-3873 GCA_964526275.1 uncultured Methylobacterium sp.
GTCCTGAGCCTAGGCATTGAAGGTCTCCCGGTGCACCTTGATCTATCCCACCAAGATCGCCTTCAACGACTAGGAGGGGCTTCATGCGATCCTCTTCGCTCGGGGGAGCAAGGTCCTAAGTCTTCTCCCGTTCGTGGAAATAGGTCCTAACAAGGTACAGCACCTGGACACCTCCGGAAATCCTCGGGTTTGTGCTTCGCGGCGTGATTGGATACCAAAGAGGGGCGTGTTCGGGTATTTTTGGCCGTCATTCGCCCTGATTGGGCGGGCTACTTCGGCCTGATCCTGGCAATTCCGCCTGTTTTTTCCTCATGCGGGCAGAGTCCGGGCGTCAAGGAACACCCATCGCTTCATGTTGAAGGCCATGTTGGCCAGAGTGATGGTCGCTTCGGCGCGGACAATGCCGATGGTGCGGACGATGAGGCCCATGCGGCTCTTGAGTTCGGCGAAGACATGCTCGACGCGGGCGCGGATTTTCGATTTCCTGGCATGGGCTTTCGCCGTCGCCCGGCTCATCGGCCTGCCGTTCGGCTTTTTGCGATGAATGCGGCTCGTTCTGGCGATCCTCTCGAGGTAGTCCTCGTTCCTGGCCGAGCGATAGGCCGTATCCGCCCAGACATCCGAGGCCGTATTCTCCGGATCGATCAATCCCTCGCGCCGCCGCGCCCCGTCATGGGCGGCGGCATCGGTGACCTTCGATGTGCGGATAAAGCCGAAGCGCCGGTCGATGCCGATGTGATCCTTGTAGCCGAACACCGGAATGGAAATCGCCGGCGGTGTCTTGCCATCCGGTCCCGGCGCGGGGGCCTTGCCCTGTTTCACTGTCCATCTTGCAGGAGTGTCCTTCTGGCGCGCCTTGTTCGGCTCATCCGGCCAGATCTCCTGCGCCGTCTTGCCAGCCTTGATGGCTTCCTTCTCGTCATCGTTGTTGCGCTGTTTCGGCGCAGCGATCGGGCTGGCGTCGACAATCTGCCCACCCATCGGCAAGTAACCCGCCTTGGTGATCGCCGTGTTGAGCCGGGCGAAGAGCTTGTCCAGGGTCCTGGCCTTGATCAGCGCCTCGCGGAAATCCCACAAAGTATTGACGTCCGGCACGCGGTCCCCGGGCCCGAGACCGCAAAAGCACATCCAGCTCAGCCGGTCGCGGACCATATACACCGCCCGCTCCTGCGACAGCCCGTGCAGCGATTGCAGCACCCGCAGCCACAACTTCAGCATCGGACAGAACGGCGGGCATCCCAGCCGCGAAGGACCCGATTGTCGCAGGGCGCGCAAAAGGATCGGCCGGAAAACCTCGAAATCCACCGTCGCCGACAGCTTCTCCAGCGGATCTCCCCGCCGACAGCTCCGCAAGCCGGCTCTCAACGTCCCAGAAACCCCGCTGACCCGCCATCATCCCCTCCGGATCCCGACTGGCGGCAGTGAATCAGAAAACAGGGAAATCCGCTACTTTCCGGAGGGGTCCACCAGCGTCAAGCAGCATATCTGAACCCGATAAGCTTGCGCCTTCTGCGCCAAAATCAGCGAGGCTGTTCCAAATCATTCGACGACGGACAGGTTTGAGCGCGCGTGGGCACCATAAACAGGGCAATAATACCAAGGACCTTTGGTATAAACAGGGTGCTTGCTTATATATTGCTTTAAATCCGTGCCTGCCTCACCCTGTATTCCAATAAGCGCGGGTTCTAGAGCAATTCCAGCGAAAGCGGGAACCGGTTTTGCATCCGGAATTGCGTTAAAACAAAGAGATAGAGCGTTTCAGGCGATTCAATCTTCGCTGGAAACGCTCTAGCCCACAAAGCGCCCTTTAAGCCCCCCCAAGAAGCTCAACCTCAGAAGCTTGCCCAAAAAAATCTTGCCAGCAAGAATCACGCCCGCAAGAAGCTCACGCCAAAGCCGCGCGGATCGCGGCAAAGGCTGCGGCCATATTGGCGCCATCCGGGCCGCCCGCCTGTGCCATATCGGGCCTGCCGCCGCCGCCCTTGCCGCCCAAAGCTTCCGAGGCGCGGCGCACCAGATCCACCGCGTTGAAGCGGGCGGTTAAATCGGCACTGACCGTGACAATAACCCCGGCGCGGCCATCCTCGCCCACCGCGCCAAGCGCGATAATCCCGGAAGGCACCTGCGCTTTGTATTGGTCGGCCAGGCCCTTGAGGTCTTTGGCTTCTACGCCTTCCAGCGTGCGGGCCAGCAGGGCAACCCCGTTAAGGGTTTCGATCTCGCTGGCGCCGCCGCTGGCGCTGCCCCCGCCCAACGCCAGTTGACGCCGCGCTTCCGCCAGTTCCTTTTCAAATTTGCGCCGCTCTTCCAGCAACGCGTTGAGGCGCGTTTCAGCGTCTTCCGGCACGGTTTTAAGCGCCCCTGCCAGCGCGCGCAGGCGGTCGCGCTCTTGGGTAAGGGCATGGCGGGCGGCATTGCCGCTCATAGCCTCGATGCGGCGCACACCGGCGGCAACGGCGTTTTCGCCAATAATCGAGATGAACCCGATCTTGCCCGTATGATCGATATGCGTGCCGCCGCATAATTCCACGGAATAGGGCCGGGCATTGCCCCCCTCGTCATGCCCCATGGAGACAACCCGCACTTCCTCTCCGTATTTTTCGCCGAACAAAGCGCGCGCGCCCGAAGCAATGGCCTCATCGACCGCCATGAGGCGGGTGACAACAGGTGCGTTTTGCAGCACGATCTGGTTGGCCAGATCCTCGACGCGCTGGATTTCGTCACGCGTGATCGGCTTGAGGTGCGAAATATCGAACCGCAAGCGGTCTGGCCCCACCAGCGAGCCCTTTTGTGCCACGTGATCGCCCAGCACCACGCGCAAGGCTTCGTGCAGCAGATGCGTTGCGGAATGGTTGGCGGCAATGGCATTGCGGCGCGCGGAATCTACGCAAAGCGTCGCGCTGGTGCCCACCGTGAGCGCACCGCTTTCAAGATGGCCGATATGGGCAAAGATATTGCCCGCGCGTTTTTGCGTATCGGTCACGCGGAAGAGAAAACCTTCGCCGGAAATAAGCCCCTGATCGCCGCTTTGCCCGCCCGATTCGGCATAAAAGGGGGTCTGGTTGAACAGCAAAATGGCGTCATCGCCCGCCTGAAGGCTGGCGCTCTCCGCCCCGTTGCGGATAATGCCGGTCAGCAACGCTTCCGCTTTCAAGGTGTCATAGCCCAGAAATTCGCTCGCGCCCAATTTGTCGCGCAAGGCAAACCAGATCGCCTCATTGGCGCTCTGTCCGGTGCCGGACCAGGCAGCGCGGGCTTCCTGTTTCTGGCGGTGCATGGCGGCATCAAACCCTGCCAGATCCACGCCAATCCCGCGCGGGCGCAGGGCATCCTGGGTTAGATCGAGCGGAAAACCATAGGTATCATAGAGCTTGAACGCGGTTTCCCCCGACAGGGCATTGCCTTGCCCCAAGCTGCGCGTTTCCTGATCCAGGAGCACCAAGCCGCGTTCCAGCGTTTTGCGGAAACGGTTCTCTTCGAGTTCGAGGATTTCGCAGATCAAGGGTTCGGAGCGGGCGATTTCCGGATAGGCCTTGCCCATTTCCCGCACCAGGGTGGGGACGATACGGTGGAGCAGCGGCTCGCGCGCGCCCAAAAGATGCGCATGGCGCATGCCCCGGCGCATGATGCGGCGGGCGACATAACCGCGCCCCTCATTGGCCGGAAAAATGCCATCGGCCACCATAAAAGCGGCGGCGCGGACATGGTCTGCGATCACGCGGTGGCTGACCCCCTGCGCTCCCTCGCTGGATACTTTGGTCAGGTCCGCGATGGTGCCGATCATGGCGCGCATCAGATCGGTTTGGTAATTGTCATGTGTGCCTTGCATAACCGCTGAAATACGCTCCAGCCCCATGCCGGTATCGATGGAGG
>CAZGKS010000212.1:0-3872 GCA_964526275.1 uncultured Methylobacterium sp.
GAGCGGAACAGCGCCTCCTCCAGCACGAGCCCCTTGGTGTCGAGCGCGGCGGAAGGTTGATCCACCACGACCAGATCGACCGCACGGGCACGCGTGGCCGCTTGCAGGGCAATAACCTCCAGCGCGCCGAACAGCATTTGGGTGTCAGAGGAAATCCCCTCCACCTTGATCGTGTGATCGGCTTTGTCCTTGGCGTCGCTGCCTTGTGTACGAACGGTCTCATTGAGTTGCTCGACAGCGGAACTGACGACCGAAACCCCCATGGGGGAGAACGGCACGGACACTTCCGCAGCAAGAATATGCACCGACAGATGGGCATCCTGGGCTTTGGCCAGCGCAACGGCCTGCGCCAGCGCGCCGCCCGGCGCATCCTCACCAATGCGGATAAGGCAGGTCAGAGTGGTCAAGGCGGGGTGTTTGCGCATAATGGTCTCCTCATGAAGGTATCGGAATTTTTCCGATACTGGGGCAGGGTAGGGCAAGGAAACATTTTGTCGCTGATTTTGATCAAAATAGGGCAGCCCGCATGGTTTATTTTAGCGCGGCAGGCCACCGGCCTTCCGGGGGCGGAACGCAGAGAGGCGGACAAAGCCGTGGGGCAAACGCGGCTACAGGCCCCGAACGCTGGAATAAGGGCCGATTTTGGGGCTGGAGCGGGATGTATTTTGATCTAATCAAAACCATGCTTCAAAGCTTTATTATCCGCATGTTGTTATCGTAAAGTCGGTGCCCACTTTTGCGCAACAGGCTCCAAAGCTTTGTTATGCGCATGTTGTTATCGCAAAACCGGTACCCACTTTTGCGCAACATGCGCTAGACCTTTGATTTCGGGGTTGACCGGGGGCGCCAGAGGTTGCAGGAGTAAGGCCTGCCTTTTCAGGCCTCGTGCCTGTTTCGGGCGTTTTTTGCGGGTGTGAAACCATGTCTCGTCGCCGTCGGATTTATGAAGGCAAAACCAAAACACTGTTCGAGGGGCCGGAACCAGGCACTTTGGTGGAATATTTCAAGGATGACGCCACCGCCTATGGCACCAAGAAGCATCAGGTGATCGACGGCAAAGGGGTGCTCACCAACCGCATCTGCGAATATATTTACAGCCAGCTCAACGCGATCGGGGTACCGACGCATTTTATCCGCCGCCTCAATATGCGCGAGCAGCTCATCCGCGAAGTCGAGATGATCCCGCTGCAAATCGTGGTGCGTAATGTCGCCGCCGGGCCGTTTGCGGAACGGCTGGGGCTGGAGGAAGGCACGCCGCTGCCGCGCTCGATCATCGAGTTCTATTTCAAAAGCGATAAACTCGCCGACCCGATGGTCTCCGAGGAGCATGTCACGGCCTTTGGCTGGGCCAATCCGCAGGAGATCGATGACATTATGGCGCTGGCCATAAGGATCAATGATTTCTTGACCGGGTTGTTGCTGGGGGTGGGCATCCGCCTGATCGATTTCAAGATCGAATGCGGCCGCCTGTTTGAAGGCGATATGATGCGGATTATCCTGGCGGATGAAATCTCCCCCGATTCCTGCCGTTTATGGGATATGCGCAGCCAAGACAAACTGGATAAAGACCTTTTCCGCAAGGATATGGGCGGGCTGGTCGAAGCCTATTCAGAGGTCGCGCGCCGCCTTGGCATCCTCACCGAAGACGACAACCCGCGCCACACCCCCGGCCCCCGCCTGGTGAAGTGACCGGGGCGCCGCCGGAGCGTTATCTCCGCCGCAGGTCGCGAGGGGTTAACGCCCCCATGGCCTAAACAGCGCCTGCTGGTTCGCTAGAGGCTTGGCACAGGCTGTGTTGGGCCCGCGCCTTTCCGGGGAAGACCTCTTGCGCTAGCCTGCTCGGTCTTCTCAAGTTTTTTCGCGTGAGCCGGCGTCAACCTTGCACAAAAAAGTTCTCGCAGCGGTGCTTATTTGCTGCGCTGTCCACAGGCAGGTTGGATACGATAATCTTTACAGAATACATGGTATTTTTCTGGTTTTGTGGTTATAAAATATGCACGCGGTTCCGCTATCGCTGGCGGGGCGCAAGGGTTGCTTGCAAGGATCACTTCCAAGGATCACTTCCAAGGATTGCGTGCAGGAAAATACAAGTTTTCTGGCGTGATATTTGCTTAAACAAAGTGCAGGCTTTGCATCTTGGCTGCAGGCGGGGGGTATCCGCCGGGCAGATTAGGTATTTAACCGGCGCCTCACAGCGCGGAATTTAGTAAAAATCTGGGTAAAAGCCTATCCTTTCAGAGCGGTTATCCTGCATATCGGGGTAGATCGCCCAGACGAGCAGGAGACGAGACATGGCGACGGTGACAAAAACCACACGCAAGAACAGCATCCTGGATGAAGCCGCGCTTGAGCAGCCCGAAAACGGGCACCTTGCTGGCTGCCCCCTTCCCCGCTTGCCCTTGCGACGCCCGCCGAAATAGCGCTCATCCCCCTCGATCTCGCCATCGAGACAAGGCGATTCCTCGGCAAGCCGCGACGCGATGATCTGGCGCAACTTGTGGAAAAACAGGATCGCCGTGTTGCGATTGCCCCCCGTCACTTCCGCAGCCACGCGCGCTGGAACACCCGCAACAAACAGCCGTAAAAGCTCCAGCTGAATACTTGGGAGCAGCCTGCTCCGACGCCTCATTCTATCCATCTGACAAAAATAATCTTTTTTGACTATCTATGTCAGCCCCTAAAAAATTTGTAAATACGTAGGGTTGGTGGGTTGCTGAGAGCGCCCGGATACTATACTCACGCATACGATGGCTTGCAATGGCGCGGCAGGAACAGGTGGATTTTACGATGATCTCCGGTGCACGATCTGATTTGAAAGACAAGTTGTTTGACAAATATGTATGGATCGCTTTCGCAATGACTACAATTGCTGAATCGATGCATATTGCTGTTAATATGCTATACGATAGCAATAGAAAAGAATTTTTATTTATATCATTGTTAAAACAATTAAATTCATATGATGGCAAAACCATTGTGCTTTATTTATTTTTAATTTCTCCATATATAGTTATATATTATATATTATCATTAATGATAGTCGACAATAAAAAATCAAAATTTTTATTATTTATATTGTCGTTAATTAAATTAATTCTTGTTTTTGGAGTATTTTACGAGTTATCAGACTGCTATTTTTATAAATTAAATTGCCCGTTCAAGTTTTTTACAGGTTCTTCCATTATAGATTTATTTTATACGTTATTCTTGTGGGGGGCAATTTGTATTTTGTTAATAATATTTTTGCTCTCCAAAATATTATCACGACATAACTCGCAATAAATTCAGTTCCAAACAAAAAATCATGAGGGTACTATGAGCAACGATAACCGAGTAATTGTTGTGATTGGCACAGGGCATAATCTTGGGCATGCGGTTCTGGGGTTGCAGACCGAGGGTGGCATCACGACGTGGATTGGTGTGGGCCCGCAAGGGACAGCTTGGAATTTCGTCGATTATAGGGGTTCATATTCTTTCTTAAAATACGATGTCGCGTTCACGCCAAACGGCACATTGCCCCTCGACCCTCAATTCGGTTTTGCGGGTCTGTCTGGCCAAACAAAATATTACAGTTTCTCACGGTCCATCACCCCCGAAGAGATGGAGAAAATTTCTGCCAATGCATCAGATTACCTGAAATACCCAAATTATAATATTTTCAATGGAACAGTATGCACGGATTTTGTGAGGGCTTCTTTGGATGGAACAGTCAAGGATGCCGCGAACCTATCTTTGCTTCCTTCTTCAATGGCAAGGGATTTGCCTTCGGGATTTGCAAAACCATCGGATCAAATCAACTATTCCCTTCCGTATTTATCTCCAAATTATCCCTATGATATTTGAATATATTTTTAAACAATGCCTTTAAAGCA
>CAZGKS010000213.1:0-3869 GCA_964526275.1 uncultured Methylobacterium sp.
GATAGGGGTTGCGCAACCATTCGATCAGGCCAAGCCAGGTCGCAAGGGAAATCATGGCATACAGAATAGGCGCTGTTGGCAATAAAACCAGCAAAACCAGCGCGCGGCGGCGCCTGAGCGCAAGAAAAGCCGGAACCAGCTCCACCAGAAAGATCAGCACAAAACTGCACAGGATCATGCGGTCTGCAAAAGCAAACAACCCGCCATCGCCAACCCCGTAAACCGCGCGCACCGCCAGCAGGATCATGAACAGGGGAAAGAGCAGCGAACCTAGGACAATGCCCAGCCCGAGCGAGGCCAGAACCATGAAATCAAATGGGCCAAGATCGCGCAAGAGCTGAACCGGGTTGCGGCCATGCGTGAACAAGGTTTGCAACCAGCCTTTCATCCAGCGGATGCGCTGGGGCATCCAGGTGGCGTATGTGTTGGGGGCCTCTTCCCAGGTTGTGGACGGCAAATCAGCCACGCGATAGCCAAAACGGGCCAAACGGACCCCCAAATCGGCATCCTCGGTGACATTCCAGGCATCCCATCCGCCAAGATCGCGCAAGATTTGGGTGCGGAAATGGTTCGAGGACCCGCCCAGCGGAACCGGCCAGCCTGCTTTGGCAAATCCGCATTTGATCGCGTCAAACAAGGTTGTGTAATCGAGGGCAAAGCGCAAGGTGATCAGGTTATCGCGCGGATTGGCGATCGAAAGGCGCGCCTGCAAGCAGGCTACCTGCACGTCCTGCGCTTTAAATTGCGCACAAGCGCGCAATAATTGGTCGGGTTCAGGCGCGTCTTCGGCGTCATAAACCACCACATATTCGCCCCGACAGAACAACAACCCGGCATTGAGCGCGCGCGGCTTGGTGCGCGGCTCCCCCGGCGGTACGATCACCACCGAGACAAACCCCGGCAGGGTTTCCTGTGCCAAAGCATCCAGGGTTTCGGTATCGTCCGCCTCGATCAGCAAAAACGCTTCAAGGCGATCGCGCGGATAGCGCAAGGCCTCCAGATGACGCAACAAGGCAGAGACCACCCGTGCCTCGCGCGCCAAAGGAACCAGCAAGGAATACCGCGGCAAATGCGCCTCTGGCATGTTCGGCGGCTGGGAGATCGGTCCGATGCTCTCAAGCGCGCCTGCCAGCACGACTAAGCTGGCGACCATAAAAAGCGGCATTAGGGTTATTGGTGCGGCGATCATAAACGCCAGCGGGTCTGCCAAAATCCCGATACCGAGTACGGCACTGAAAATCACGCCGCTGCGGGTAAGGTGCCGGATAACGCCGTTCTGGCGTGTGCGGGCAGAAAGATCCGCCGGTACACAAAAGGCCGCATATTTTGCGATCTGGTCGCCATACGTTGCCAGTAAGACATTACGGAAGTGCATGCACGGGGTGAGCAGATAACGCGGCGCCACAGCAGAGGGCCAAGGCTCCCGCATCAAGGCTTCAAGGGTCACAACAATGGGCCCATGCGGCAAGAGATACGCCCCGGCCTGTGCCAAGGTCTGCATATCTGCCTCTGGCGGAGGGGGCGGAGGGGAGAGGGTCCAATGCAGACCAAGCGCTTGCGCCAGCGCCGCCAACAGAACCGTTTCATCGAGAAGGCCCTTGTGAATTGCTTCAAGAACCGGATCGGACCCTGCTTGGCGCACATGGTTTATCCAGGGCGTAACGACGCCTTCCCCCGCTTTGGCGATCAGAAGCGCCTCAAAGATTTTGAAAATTACGGCGCGCAACGCGGTATCCTGCTCTTGTTTTCAAGCTTGAACGGCTGAGGCAAGGGCGGAGGGTTCATGTCTCGATTCCTTGTGCTTATACCGAGACACGAAACACAGCGGAGTGCTTTGTGCGGAATAAATTCCTTATTGTGGATCTTGCGTGCGTAACTTAAAATGGGATCGCTTGCCAAGCGTTAGTTTGATGCAAATTTGCAAAATATGTCGCCCATTCGCCCGTTATTGGGGGGTTTTGTGCGGATTTTTGTAGTTTTATCGCAAAATCTCGCTGAAAAAAAGAATTCTCCGAAGGGTCTGGATTTTACGAGGGAAAGAGTGTATATGTAATGCTCAAATTGAGCATTACAGGTTGCTTCGGTATCGTGAAAACGCTCTGAAGCAACCCATGCTTGGTAAAACCCGGTATGCGCCCATCTACCATGCCGAAGGCCTTAGCCTTGGCCATGTTATCGCAGGAGGCCCTTATGATCCCGGCAAACCAGCAAACAGCGCCGCTCCATCCCGCGCCGGGAGCCGCCCGCAGTGCCACCGCGCAGGTTATCGCCATGCCGGATCTAACCTATACCCCTGAAATTGCCGCTGAAACCGCGCCGCTCTATGCGCGCGTGCAGCATATCATTCCGCCGATCGAATGGCCGTTCCATGCGCCTTATATCGCCGCGATCAACCGCCTCAAAAAGCAGCGCGAGGCGGTTATTCTGGCCCATAATTACCAAACGCCTGAAATTTATCATTGTGTGGCGGATGTCGTGGGCGATTCCTTGCAACTTGCCCGTCTTGCCGCCCAAAGCCAGGCCAGGATCATCGTGCAAGGCGGCGTGCATTTCATGGCGGAGACCTCCAAACTGCTCAGCCCGGACAAGATGGTTTTGATTCCTGACCCAAAAGCCGGGTGCTCGCTTGCCAGTTCGATCACTGGTGCCGATATACGCCGTCTGCGCGAGGCGTATCCCGGTGTGCCGGTGGTGGCTTATGTGAACACCTCTGCCGAGGTGAAAGCGGAAGTGGATATTTGCTGCACCTCCGCCAATGCGGTGCAGGTTGTCGAGAGTTTGGGCGTTCCGCGCGTGCTGTTCGTGCCGGATCGATATTTGGCCAAATATGTCCAGAGCAAAACCAAGGTCGAGATTATCGCCTGGCATGGGGCCTGCGAGGTGCATGAGCGCTTCACGGGGGCGGAATTGCGCCGCTACCGCGAGAATGACCCTTCCATCCGCATTATCGCGCATCCTGAATGCCCGCCCGATGTGATCGCGGAGGCTGATTTTACCGGCTCAACCGCGGGCATGATCGATTACGCCACCGCGCAGCATGGGGGCAAGGTGTTGCTGGTCACCGAATGCTCGATGGCCGATAATGTCGCCGCCGTGGCGCGCGATGTAGAATTTGTACGCCCATGCAATTTGTGCCCGCATATGAAGCGCATCACGCTGCCGAAAATTCTCGATAGCCTGGTTTATCTCCAGCATCCCGTAGAAATTCCGGAAGAACTTGCCATCCGTGCCCGCCGCTCGGTCGAGCGGATGATCCATCTCAAGCATTAAGCGCGCGCCGATATGGGCAGGGTTCTCATTCTGGGGGGCGGCCTTGCGGGCCTGTTTTGCGCGCTCAAGCTTGCGCCGCATCCTTGCACCCTGCTCACCCCGGTGCCTTTAGGGAACGGGGCAGCCTCTGCCTGGGCGCAGGGCGGCATTGCCGCAGCAATCGGGGAAGGGGATTCGGTTGCCCTCCATGTCGCCGATACCTTGCGGGCGGGCGCAGGTTTATGCATAGAAGCGCGCGTTACCGCCATGGCCGCAGAAGCCAACGCGCGCATCGAGGATCTGCTGGCTTACGGCGTGCCGTTCGACCGCGATTTGCACGGCCGGCTGGTGCAATCGCGCGAGGCAGCGCATTGTGCGCATCGGGTAGTCCGCGTGCGCGGGGATCAGGCCGGGCGCGCGATTATGGCCGCGCTGATCGCTGCTGTGCGGGCGACACCCTCCATTGACGTGATCGAGGATAGCGAGGGGGTGCGGCTTCTGGAGCAAGGGGGATGCATCCGGGGCGTATGCGCGCGGATCGGCACACAAAGTGTCGATCTCCATGCCGATGCTACCGTGCTGGCAACGGGCGGAATCGGCGGGCTTTATGCGCTCACCAC
>CAZGKS010000214.1:0-3867 GCA_964526275.1 uncultured Methylobacterium sp.
GATAAAGATATGGCGACCGATATTATGAACATAAATATCCCTCCAACGCCCGTCAGTCCGGAGGATCTTCTCGCGATGACCCTGGCGTTTCCAGGGCCGCAAATCCTTGATGTGAGGCGCAACCCCGCATTTGATGCAGCGGAAGCATCGCTTCCCCGCGCGCTTCGGCGGGATCCTGAGGCCGTGGAGGCATGGGCCAATGATCTGGAACCGCACCGGGAGGTTGTCACCGCCTGCGTCCATGGCCATCAGGTCAGCCAGGGGGTCGCCGCCGCCCTTGCGGCGAAGGGATTTCGGGTGCGCTATCTGGCCGGGGGGATCGAGGGCTGGGCATCTCTCGGGTTACCGACAGCGCCAAAGCCGGGCAGTCCCGGCGTCTGGGTCACGCGTGCCCGGCCCAAGATTGATCGCATTGCGTGCCCATGGCTGATCCGGCGTTTTATTGATCCCGACGCGCGCCTTCTTTATGTCCCCCCTGCGGATGTGGCGCGCGTGGCACAAGCTACGGGCGGGACAGCTTTTGATGTTCCCGATGCCCCCTATACGCATGAGGGAGAAAATTGCTCGTTCGATAGGTTTGTCGAGCGCCATCGGGCTCAGGATCATGCTCTCGCACTGCTCGCCCGGATTGTGCGTGGGGCCGATACAGAACGGCCGGACCTTCATGCCGCCGCTTCAGGGCTGTTTGCCATGTCGCTCGGTCTTTCTGCCCTCTTTGAAGCGGACGACCGGGCCGCGCTGCGTTACGGCATGGTGATGTATGATGCGCTCTATCTGTGGTGCCGCGATCTGCAGGCCGAGACGCATCGCTGGTCACCGGGGCTTGTCTCTCCCGTCGGTGCGGCGCAGTGACGGCGGTGGATAAGCCAGCCGAAGCCGGCACGGGCGCAACCCCTGCACACAATACGCCCGCGCCCGGCTTGCCAACCTTCCGAGAAGCCGTGCGGATCTGGCTGCGCATTGGTCTGCTCTCTTTTGGTGGGCCTGCCGGGCAGATCGCGCTTTTGCACCATGAAGTCGTTGAAACACACCGCTGGGTCAGCGAGCGCCGCTTTCTACAGGCGCTCAATTTCTGCACGCTTCTGCCGGGCCCCGAGGCGCAGCAGCTTGCAACCTATCTTGGCTGGCTGATGCATGGCGTGCGCGGCGGGTTGGCGGCGGGGGGGCTGTTTATCCTCCCCGGCGCGGTGGTCATGCTGGTTTTGTCGGTGGTTTACGCGATTTTGGGGGAGGTTCCAGTTGTCGCCGCGCTGTTCTTCGGCCTGAAATGCGCGGTTCTGGTGCTTGTGGTCGAGGCGCTGTTGCGGATCGGGCGGCGGGCGCTCAAGGGAAAAGCGGCGTGGGTGCTGGCGGTCTTTGCCTTTACCGCGCTGTTTGTGTTCGCCTTGCCCTTTCCTGTGGTGGTGCTGGCGGCTGGGCTGGTTGGCTTCCTGTTTCCCACCGCCTTCGTGAGCGGCGGCCATGGCGCGGCCAAGGAGGATAAACCGGCTGCGCTGGATGCTGTGCTCGCCGCCGACCCTGACCGTCTGGCCCGGCTTTCTGCCGACGCGCGCAGGGCGGGGCTGATCGCGCTTGCTCTATGGCTTGCCCCGGTAGCGGTGCTTGTAAGCGCCGTTGGTGGCCCCTATGCGGATATTGCGTGGTTTTTCTCCAAGATGGCCGTTGTCACGATCGGCGGGGCCTATGCGGTGCTGGCTTATGTCGCGCAGGATGCGGTGGCGGCTTACCACTGGCTCTCGGCATCTGAAATGCTGGCAGGCCTTGGTTTGGCGGAAACAACGCCCGGCCCGCTCATCCTGGTGTTGCAGTTTGTCGGGTTTCTCGCAGGCTTCCGGGCCCCCACTGGCCTTACGGGGGTGCCGGGCGGCCTGATCGCCTCGGCCCTTGTGCTTTGGGTCACGTTTGCGCCCTGCTTTGCTTTTGTGTTTCTGGGCGCCCCGCTTATCGAGCGGGTGCAAGCCTATAAGCCGCTCTCTTGCGCGCTGTCTGCGATTACGGCGGCGGTTGTGGGGGTTATCGCCAATCTGGCCCTATGGTTCGGCCTGCGCGTGGTTTTCAGGCAATTGCACGCAATTCATTGGGGAGGCATGGCTGTCGATTGGCCAGTATGGGCCAGCCTTGACCTTGTGGCTCTGGCGCTGAGCGCGCTGGCCGCGCTTTGCCTGTTCCGGTTCAAGCTGGGGGTGCTGCCAACCTTGGGCATAACCGCTGCCCTTGGTGTTGTCGCCCGGTTGAATGGCATGGCCTGATCGCATGGCCTGATGGAATGGCCTGATGGAATGGCCAGACAGGGAACGGGATCCTGTCGTTTTTTGAGATTTGGTTAACCTTACGCCGCAATCTCGCCGTAAAAATCAGTAAAACTGCATGGCTCTGGGCTGAAAACAAGTTTTCCTTAACCAGAACTAACGTTAATGAGCGCCAAAGGAAGGGGGGGCTGCATGCAGACCTATACCCTTCGGCGTAAAGGAGTTTGATCTATGGCGATGATGGTTGCTTCCCGCACCTCTAAACTGGTTATGGCAGGGTTTGTTGCCCTTTTTATGAGCGCGTGCGCCTCTAAAAATGCCGATGACACCTTCGGCGGGGATGGCGCAGGCGGTGCAGGGACAGCAACACCCGGCACGAAACAAGATTTCACGGTCAATGTTGGCGACCGCGTGCTGTTTGAATCCGATTCCTCGGAAATCACCGGTCAGGGCCAGAGCACGCTCGACAAACAAGCGCAATGGCTCAACCGCTATGCCCGCTATGCCTTTGTGATCGAAGGCCATGCCGATGAACGCGGTACGCGCGAATATAACTTCGCGCTGGGCGCCCGCCGGGCAGAGGCGGTCAAGAATTACCTCATCGCGCGCGGGGTGGCCGCAACGCGTATCCGTACCACCTCCTTTGGCAAGGAACGCCCGGTTTCGGTGTGCAACGACATTTCGTGCTGGTCGCAAAACCGCCGCGCGGTCACCAATCTGGGTGGGCAA
Organism: uncultured Methylobacterium sp.; assembly: GCA_964526275.1. Taxonomy (GTDB): domain Bacteria; phylum Pseudomonadota; class Alphaproteobacteria; order Rhizobiales; family Beijerinckiaceae; genus Rhabdaerophilum. The sequence goes on from CAZGKS010000214.1 coordinate 2,979, forward strand.
TAACCCATGGCGCGCGCGCAGGGAGTGTATCGGTTCAGCCCTTCATGCGGGCGTGCAGCCTTGCTGCCGCTCCTTATCGCGCTGAACATTGGTGTCGCCCTGCCGGCGCGCGCGCAAGATGCTGCCGATCTGCTGATCCGTATGGATCGGCTGGAAAACGAAAACCGCAGGCTCAATGGCGCGGTGGAGGAATTGCGTTTCCAGAATCACCGGCTGGAAGACCAGCTCAAGCGGGTGCAGATGGATACCGATTCGCGCTTCCGCGATCTGGAAACCGGGCGCGGGGGCAATGCTGCGCGCCCCAGTGCCCCGCCTCCAGCGGGCACCCCAAGGCCGTTCACGCCGCCCGGTGACAGCAAAAACACCCAAGAGCCAAGCCGCAATGATGCTGGCCGCGCAGACCCAACCCGGCTGGAACCCGCCGATGCTGCGCGCAACCCTGCGCCGCTTCCAGCGGCCGGGGGCACGCCTCAAAGCGATTTCGCCCATGCCCGCGCGTTGCTGGAACGGCAGGAATATGAGGCCTCCGGCGAAGCGTTTGCGGATTTCATGCGCAAATACCCCAAGGATCCCCGGATCGCCGAAGCCACTTTCTGGCTGGGGGAGACCTATTTGCGGCGCACCCGCAACCGGGAAGCGGCCGAACAGTTTCTGGTCGTAAGTTCCAAATATTCAACCTCCGCCAAAGCGCCCGAAGCCATGCTCAAGCTGGGGATTGCGCTGCGGGGGCTTGGGGCAACAGTAGAAGCGTGCGAAACCTTTGAACAGGTTGGTAAAAAATATCCAACTGCCGCAGAAAGCATCAAAGCAGCGGTCTTGCGCGAAAAAACCCGTGCCAAATGCTGAGCCCTTAACGGCCCAACCCTCCCCCGTTGCCCCCCCCGCCTCC
>CAZGKS010000215.1:0-3867 GCA_964526275.1 uncultured Methylobacterium sp.
AGCAAAAGCCCCCTGCCCCATTGCCCCCTGCCCCATTGCCCATGGCAGCCCAGCCGTTGGATCTTCTTCTATAAGAATGCGTCTTTTGCTCTTGATTGTTCCATCAAAAGCAAAAACGCCATAGGGAGCAATCTTGCTATGGGGGTAATCTTGTTATCAACCTGCAAGGAATTTTTGAGAGAATTCCGCATTTAAAGCGCTTGCGCTGAAACCGGAAACAGAATTACCCTAAAAAAACACCTTAGAGCGCTTCCAGCGATGGTTGAATCGCCTGAAACGCTCTCTCTCTTTGTTTTAACGCAATTCCGGACGCGAAACCGGTTTCCACTTTCGCTGGAATTGCTCTAAAACAAAGAGATGTTGTGAATTTATATCTATTTTCACCCATTCCAATCGCGCGCTGGATTGGGACACGTGGCCTCCCAAAAAACCTCCTGCGCTAAGATATACCCATCCCCGGTTGACAGCGGCGGCAACGCGTTTCACATCAGGTTTATGTCCCAGCGCTTGCCCCCTCTTTCTGCCCCGTTTGCTGTACCCACGCTCTCTGCCCGCTCAGAGATTGCGCCGTTTCTGGCAATGGATGTTATGCGCCAAGCGCAGGCTTTGGCGGCAACCGGACGCGAGATTACCCATCTGGAAATCGGGGAGCCGGGCACGCCCACCCCGCTCCCCATCCGCCAGGCGGTTATGCGCGCGCTGGAGGCGGGCCGCATCCCCTATACCCAGGCCTTGGGCTTGCCCGAATTACGGGAGGCGATCGGGCAGCATTATCGCACGCGCTATGGGGTGCATGTGCCGCCAGAGCGTGTGGCGATCACCACGGGCTCTTCTGGCGGGTTTGTGCTGGCGTTTCTGGCGCTGCTGGATGCGGGCACGCGGATTGGTATCCCCGCCCCCGGCTATCCAGCGTATCGCAATATTCTCAATGCTTTGGGCATAAAACCCGTTGATCTGATCACCGGCCCCCAGACCCGTTATACCCTCTCGCCGGAGGCTATCCGCGCGGCGCATGCCCAAACAAAGCTCGATGCCGTGTTGATGATGAGCCCGGCCAACCCGACCGGGGTCCTCACCCCGCCCGCGCAACTCGCCACAATTGCCAAAACCTGTCAGGAACTGGGGATCTGGTTGATTTCCGACGAGATTTATCACGGCCTGACCTATGAGGGCGAGGAGGCCTGCGCGCTAAGCTTTTGGGATGAAGCGGTGATCGTCAATTCTTTTTCCAAATATTTTTGTATGACCGGCTGGCGAATTGGCTGGCTGGTTCTGCCAGAGCGGGCCGTGCGCCCTGTTGAACGCTTGGCGCAAAGCCTCACTATTTCAGCACCTTGGCTTAGCCAGATCGGCGCTTTGGCCGCTTTTGGCGCTATCCCGGAGGCAGAAGCCCTCAAAGCCGGATACGCCCGCAACCGTGCCATGCTGGCGGAAGCCTTGCCCGCGCTCCAGCTGCCGCCGCTACCGATGGATGGCGCCTTTTACGCCTATTGCGATATTTCCCGCCATTCCAATGATTCGCAGGCTTTTTGCCGCGATGCGCTCGAACAGGCCGGGATTGCCCTCACGCCGGGGCTCGATTTCGACCCTTTTGAAGGGCACCGCTTTGCCCGCCTTTCCTATGCAGGCAGCGAAACAGCGTTGCGCGCCGCGCTTATACGGCTCAAAGCCTGGCTGGAGCGCACGCCATGATCCCGCTGGAGCATTTGGTTGAAACCTTGCGTGCTGTCCCGCTTTTTGCGCAAATGGAGGCCGAAGCGCTCAAAATTCTGGCCTTTTCAGCGGATGTTCGCCCCTACCGCGCGGGCGATGCCTTGTTTGAACACGGCACCAATGGAGACCGCGCCTTCCTGATCCTTTCCGGGGAGGTAGAGGCGATCAAAGGGCGCAGCGTCGCGCGCTATGGGCCGGGTACTTTGCTGGGCAAAACGGCCCTGTTCACGGTCGTAAAGCGCGATACTACCCTGCGCGCCCGCACCCCGGTAGATGCCCTGGTGATTTCCCGCCAATTGATGCTGCGCGCGCTGGAGGCCTATCCGCATAGCGCCCAGCGCATCCGCACCTTGCTAGCCGACGATCTGGCGCAGGTTACCCGCGCAGTCCTTTCACACGCTGCCAAATGATCCCATCAAGTGATCCCCTCTTGTGAACGAACAACAGGGCCGCTAGAAAGAGCGCATGAAAGCCTCCGATATCCTCCAAAGCGCGCTCGATACCCTGACCACCGAAATCGCCGGGCTGACCGCGCTCAAAGACGCGTTGCAGCGCGATGAAACCAGTGCGATCACGCGAGCTGTCAAGCTCATTCAAGCCTCAAAAGGGCGGTTGATCTTGACCGGTATGGGAAAATCCGGGCATATCGGCCGCAAATTGGCGGCAACCTTTTCCTCGACCGGCACCCCCGCCTATTTTGTGCATCCCGGAGAAGCCAGCCATGGCGATCTAGGGATGATCCGCAAAGAGGATGTGGTTCTGGCCTTGTCCTGGTCTGGGGAAACCGCCGAATTGTCGGATATTCTTGCCTATTCCGGGCGTTTTAACGTGCCTTTGATTGCCGTAACCTCCAATCCAGCTTCCAATCTGGCTAAAAGCGCGCAAGTTGTGCTGCTCTTGCCAAAGGCGGCGGAAGCCTGCCCCAACGGGCTGGCTCCCACGACCTCCACGACCATGCAATTGGCTTTGGGCGATGCGCTGGCGGTCGCCCTGCTCGCAAAACGCGGATTTAAGGCGGAAGATTTCCGCGCCTTTCATCCTGGTGGCAAGCTTGGGGCGCAGCTCAAGCGCGTTCAGCATATCATGCGCAAAGCCCCCGATATACCGCTGATCGCCCAGAGCGCCAGCGTAGCAGAAGCCGCTGCGGTCATGAGCACTTACACGCTCGGCTGCGTTGGCCTTACCGATAGCTCCGGCTGCTTGGTCGGGGTGATTTCAGATGGCGATTTGCGGCGACATCTGGGAGAAGATGGGTTGCTCGCCAGCCCGGCGCATCGCATCATGAACCTTGAACCCAAAACCATCGCGCCCGACGCTTTGGCGGGGCAGGCAATCGAGCAGATCAACGCCAGAAAAATCACGGCCTTGTTTGTCATCGATCCGGCCAACAAACCAATCGGTGTCGTGCATATCCACGATTTACTTAAAATCGGCGCGGCTTAAAGCATACGGCAATAACGTGTCAGACATGGTATCGCCGCTTGGCTCTTATCTATTTGTTTAAAAACGTGTCTTTTTCTCTGGATGATTCCATTGAAAGCAAAAACGCTCTAAACGCGTTCAATCCGGATCACTTGCGGGGTGCCTTCGATCACGCCGTGTTCGGCGATGGTGGCCACGGCATCGCGGATGAGGCGTTCGGTTGTCGCCGCCGTGATCAGGATAACCGGCACGGCTTTGCCGGGGGCCTTCCCCATAGCGTTTGCTTGCCCCATAGCGTTTGCTTGCGCCTGTGCACGGGTGAAACCTTCTCGCCTAGCCTCGGATGACCCGGAATCGGCGGGCATCGTATCGGCGTGTTCGCGCCCCGCAGGGCCTTTTTGCAAAATCGATTCGAGATTGATCCCGCGTTCGGCCATCCGCGCGGCGATGATGGCAATCGTACCGGGTTGGTCGAGCGCGTTGAGGCGAATATAATAGCCGCCCTCATGGCGCTGCATCGGCGCGCGCTCGGGTGGAGCGAGCAAGGGAATCGAGCGACCAAAGGTGGTCACCGCATTGCCGCGCGCCAGATCCACCAGATCGCCCACAACCGCAGACGCTGTAGCCCCTCCGCCAGCGCCCGGCCCCATCAAGGTGATCGTGCCCACCGGATCCGCCTCGATAGAGACCGCATTGAGCACGCCGGCCACCTGCGAGAGCGCGTTGGTGAGC
>CAZGKS010000216.1:0-3849 GCA_964526275.1 uncultured Methylobacterium sp.
GGTTTGACGTATCCGTTTGCCGCTAAAATCGCGTCCGGAGGATCGAGAGAAAGGGAAAGAAATAGTGACCTATCCACTTGTAAGACAAAGGATACTCTTTCTTTTTCGATGCAACCAACCTTCCATGTTTAATGGGGCCTGACCCTAGACAGCACTTTGCCCCAACCGACGGAAGACCGAGGACAGGAAGCCGCTATCGGCCCCCGCTGCCGGGGTGGTGCGGGAGATGAAATCGAAGATCACGCCATCTTGCATGCCGTAATTGGCAACGCGTTCAACCTTGTTGTTTTTATCGATATACACCGCGACAACCCGCTGATCAGTGATTTTCTCGGGGAGGAACAAGGCCGTTTGCGAGACTTTCTGGGAGATATAATAATAGGTCTTACCGCCCACGGTCGCAGTTGTGGAAGGCGTACCGAGCACCAGCACAACCTGTTCGGCCGAAGAACCGGGGCGGATTTGATCCAGCGCCTTTTGGTCTAGGACAAAGCCGCGTGTACCTTCTTCGCCGATCATGCAGCCTGCCAGCGCAGCGCAAAAACCAAGCAATGCGATGCGTTTTGCGATCAACCCGACCATGTTTCAACTCCCATGCGCGGTTTATGCGGGGGCAGACCTGCTTCTTGCGCGGCCGCCTGCTTCTAACCTGCCTTGCACCATGCCGAAATCGGCTTCAGAAAACAATGGGGTTTATGCAATTGCGTGCTTTTCTCGCGCGGCAAATCAAGGCACAAGAGCCCTTCCGATTTCTGGTCCCGGAATCCAGGGCAAGATCGAGGGCGTTTCCGGCGAAGATTGAATCGCCTGAAATGCTCTCTCTCTTTGTTTTAACGCAATTCCGGACGCGAAACCGGTTCCAACGATCGCTGGAATTGCTCTAGAGCAAGGAATTCCGGCCGCAGGCAAATTTGGACGCACGGATCAACAGGGTTATATCTTATGGGGTTATTTTCGATTTTGGGGCGGGTATCGGGTTTCAAACGCCATAAACCAGATGCCGCGCCGCTTTATGCCGCCTTGCTCGCGCGGGCGCGCGTTCCGCATGTCTATGCGGCCGGGCAGGTCGCCGATACCTTTGAAGGCCGGTTTGAATATCTGGCTTTGGTGGTAACTTTCGCTTTGCTCCGGTTGGAGCAATTGGGGCAGGGAGGGCAAATACTCGCCCAGGCGCTGGTGGATCGGCTGTTTCTGGGGCTGGATGACGCCGTGCGGCAGGTGGGCACGTCCGATATTGCGGTTGGCAAGAAGGTCAAGAAGCTGGCGCGGCATTTTTATGGTCGCGCAGAAGCCTATAGAACCGCCTTGGCGCAAGAGGGCAGGGAGGGTCTGGCCTTTCGGGAGGTCGTCGCCCGCAATCTTTATGGGGGGAGCGTATCGGCAACGGCGGTTCCGGCGCCCCTGCTCGCACAGGTACAGCAGCTCGAAAACGCGCTTGGGCAAGCGACCTTGGCGCAACTTGCCGCTGGTGAATTCCCTGCCGCCTGTGCGAAGGCGCAACCGGATGCCCCCACGGATCGTAACCATGGGTAACTTATAGCCATAGGCGGCCCCAAGCTGTGCGGACAAGCGGCGTGCCGTATATCCGGCGTGCGGCCTTTTGTTTTGCGGGCGATGTTGTTCAAACAGCGGTAGGCAGATATAGGGAGGGGCAGACCATAAGGATTTGTCCGATGCCCCACGCCCCCGATACCGCACAGCCCCCGTTTTCGCCGGATCTGCCTTACTCGCACCCGCTCGCCATTGCGAATTTGCCGGGCGAGAGCCATGTCGTGCTTGCGCCTGACAAGGCGGCCTGCCAGCGGATTGCCACATTTTTGGGGTTGGCAGCCGTCGATGTCTTATCTGTAAAGGTGCAGATCTTGGCCTCACGCGGCGGATTGATCAAGATAAAGGGCGATTTGCATGCCAGGGTGCAGCCCTTATGCGTGATCTCGCTGGAGCCCTTTCCGATCTCCTTGAACGAACCTGTCGCGATCGAGTTTGCGCCCGCCGCCTTGATCGCGCGGATGACCCAACGGGCGGAAGCCGAAGAACAGGAGGATTTCGAGCCTCCAGATGAACTTATCGGCAATTCTATCGATTTAGGCGCGGTTGTGACCGAATTTCTGGCCTTGGCGCTGCCCCCTTATCCGCGTAAACCAGAGGCGGAATTTACCGCCAAAGCTTTGGCCGATGCCCCGCCCCCTTCGCCTTTTGCGGTTCTGGCAGCGCTCAAGAAAACGGACACCTCCCCCCCTTGATGCAAATCCACCCCTTGATGCAAAAACAGGCTTTCAACGGCAGAAAGTTTGCGCTTGCAAGCGCTTTAAAGCGTGCGGGCAAGGCATTGTGAAGACATGGGCTTGCGCAGCGCGTGTGGGTTTTCTATTCTGGCGCAGATCAGGAGTTCCCCATGCAGCAATGCTTTATATGTGACCGGCTTTTCGGCCTTCTCCTTTTCGGAAGAGGCTGAACCATGGTGAGTCTTTCTATTGATGCGATGGGTGGAGATTTTGGCCCTGCAGTTACGGTGGCCGGTGTTGCGCGCATGGCGCAAAAGCACGCAGGCGTGAGCTTTCTGCTGTTCGGGGATGGCGATAAAATCACCGCAGAGCTGGCGCGATTTCCCCATTTGCGCGGACGGGTTGAGGTCATCGCCTGCGAAATTGCGATCGCCATGGATGAAAAACCGAGCCAGGCGTTGCGGCGCGGGCGGCATAAATCGTCAATGTGGCGCGCGCTGGATGCCGTGCGCACCGGGCGGGCGCAGGCCTGCGTTTCGGCGGGGAATACGGGCGCCTTGATGGCCATGGCGCGGTTTTGCCTCAAAATGCTGGCGGGCATTGACCGTCCGGCTTTGGCCTGCACGTGGCCAACCGCTCGCGGCGCCTCGATTGTGCTCGATGTCGGCGCGGCGATCGGCGCCGATGCCGAGGATCTGGTGGATATGGCGATGATGGGGGCCGCGATGGCGCGGATCGTGCTCTCGCTGCCGCGCCCCAGTGTGGGGCTGCTCAATGTCGGGGTGGAGGAGATCAAGGGCATTGAACAGGTCAAGGAAGCGGCGCGCTTTTTGCGGCAAGCGGCGTTGCCGGGCTTTGATTATATCGGCTATGTAGAAGGCGATGATATTGGCAAAGGCAGCGCCGATGTCGTTGTAACGGAAGGGTTTGCCGGCAATATCGCGCTAAAAACCGCTGAAGGCACGGCCAAACAGATTGCCGGGTATTTGCGGGCGGGGATCGAGCGCTCATGGGCGGCCAAAATCGGCTATCTTTTTGCAAAATCTGCCTTTGCGGCACTGCGGGACAAAATGGATCCGCGCAAGGTCAATGGCGCGGTGTTTTTGGGATTGGAAGGAATTGTTGTAAAAAGTCATGGTGGAACCGATGAGATCGGCTTTGCCAGCGCGATCGAGGTCGCCTATGACATGGCCCACCATAACCTGCTTGCGCGCATTGCCGAGGCCGTGCAACAGCGCGGCGAACGGGCTGGGGTGAGCGATCTTGCCCAAACGGAAGATCTTGCACCCCAAGATCTTACCCTCAAGGAAGTGGTGGCCCCCGCTACGAGTTCCGAAGGGGAGGGTGCGCGCGCCGTGCCTGTCTGATTTACCCTTGCCTGATTTACCTGTGCCTGATTTACCCTTGCCTGATTTACCTGTGCCTGATTTACCTGTGCCTGATTTACCTGTGCCTGATTTACCCGTCTTGAACCCCGATCCTCTCCGTTAGAAGGCGCCCATGCTTCGCTCCCGCATTCTCGGTATCGGCAGTTACCTCCCCGCAACGCGTGTCTCCAACGCGGACCTTTCCGCGCGGCTGGATACCTCCGATGAATGGATCACCCAGCGCACCGGCATCAAGG
>CAZGKS010000217.1:0-3849 GCA_964526275.1 uncultured Methylobacterium sp.
GGTTTTGTCCGCGATCTGCTGCTGGCGGGGCTGCTGGGGGCGGGCCCGCTGATGGATGCCTTCACCATCGCCTTCCGGCTACCCAACCATTTCCGCGCGATTTTTGCGGAAGGCGCCTTCAATACCGCGTTTTTACCCGCTTATACGCGCCTGCGCCTGCAAATGGGGGAGGCTTCTGCCCGGCTGTTTCAGGGCCGGATCTTCACGATTTTGCTTGGGGCGCAACTTGCGCTTCTGGCGGGCGTGTGGGTTTGGACACCGGGTTTTGTCCGCCTGCTTGCCCCCGGTTTTCTGGCGCGGGGGGCGGAAGCCTTCGATCTGGCGGTAGCGCTCACCCGTATCACGTTTCCGTATCTGGCGCTGGTGACCCTCGTGACGTTATGGAGCGGGGTGCTCAATGCGCACAAGAAATTTGCCCTCGCGGCGGGCGCACCCATTGTGCTCAACGCAGCGATGATAACCACCTTGCTGCTCGCGCCGTTTTTCCCCAATGCGGCCTATGCGGCAGCTTGTGGGGTGCTGCTGGCAGGCCTTCTGGAGGCGGGGTTGCTGTTCTGGGGTGTGCGGCGCCTTGGGGCGTTTGCGCCCTTGCATCTGCCCCGGCCAGACCCGGCTTTGGCCACGTTTTTCCGGGCGTTTTTTCCGGCGGTGATCGGCGCGGCAGGCACCCAGATCGCCATGCTGGCCGATACGGTGCTGGTGACCCTGCTGCCTTCTGGCGGGGCTTCGGCGCTCTATTATGCGGATCGTCTCTACCAATTGCCGGTCGGATTGATCGGGGTTGCCGCAGGCACGGTTTTACTGCCGGAGATGACGCGCTTGCTGGCGCAAGACCAGACAACAGAGGCCCAAGCGCAGCAAAGCCGCACCCTGGCGCTCACTTTTTTGCTGGGCGCGCCCTTTTTTATGGGGTTTATGCTGGTTTCGCCCACGCTTGTCGCCGGCATTTTTGAGCGCGGCGCATTTGATGCCGCCGCCACGCAAGCTTCCGCTGCCGTTTTGAGCGCCTATGCGCTTGGCCTGCCCGCGATGCTGGCGACGCGTGCGCTGGTTGCCCCGTTTCACGCCCGCAGCGATACAAGAACCCCCATGGTGCTGTCTCTGGCGGCGATTGCGCTGAATTTGGGGCTCAAATGGCTCTTGTGGCAAGATTATGGGGCGGCGGGGCTGGCCTTTGCCACAGCGTGCGGGGCGATCACCAATGTCGCCTTGCTGTATGGGGTCGGGCGCGGGCGCGGTTTTGTGCCCTCGGATCCCTGCCTGCGGTTTCAGGCTTTCCTGATCCTTACCAGCGCGATCTGGCTTGGAGTGGGGTTGCTGGCGCTGGATCGCGCCTTGATCGCGCAAACGATCGGCGCAACCGGGCGCGTTGCGGTTCTGGCAGGCTGCGGCGCAGTTTTTTATGGCGCAACCGTGTTTTTTGCCTTCAAATGGGCGCGATTGCCGCTTAATTTGCGCAGACCGGTCGACAATTCTCGTTCAACCCCGCCGGAGGTATCCTCATGACACGTTTTGCCCTTACACGTTTTGCGTTCCCTCGTTCTGGGCTGATCGGGCTCGCAATTTTGAGTGCGCTGGCTGTCCCCGGTTTTGCCCAACAAAGCGATCCGCATGCCGGGCATCACGGCGCACCTGCTGCGGCTAAGGCTTCCCCTGCAAGCCAAAACGCGCCTTCCACCCAAAATTCCTCTTCCACCAAGGCGTTTGAAGCCGCCAATGCCAAAATGCACCACGGCATGGCGATTGCATTTTCGGGGGATGCCGATATCGATTTCATCCGCGGCATGATCCCGCATCATCAAGGCGCGATCGATATGGCCAAGGTTGTGCTGGCCCATGGCAAGGATACGCAAACCCGCAAACTGGCGCAGGATATTATTGCTGCGCAGGAAAAAGAAATCGCCATGATGCAAGATTGGCTCAAGAAGCGCGGGCAATAAGCGCGCGCAAGGCTTGCCTTCGGTTCATTCCGCAGTAAAAACGCTCTATTATGTGTGAGTATTTTTTGCGTTCTCGGCAAAGATTGCTCGCAGAAAACACGTCCTAACAAAGAGATAGATCGCTCGATCTGGAAATCGCAAAAAATGCACCCTCATTTATTGACCTTTAATCGGAAAAGCTATATATGTAACCATGTGTTCCCCCCAGCAGGTTCGCCCTGCTGGACAGGCCGACTCTATGAGTCGGCCTTTTCTTTTGGAAAGATCGAATGGTCCGCGTGTCCGTTTACATTGACGGGTTCAATCTCTATCATGCGATAGACGATCTCAATAAACCTCACTTGAAATGGCTTGATTTAAACGCTCTGGCTCTGTCGTTATGCCGAGACGGTGAGCAATTGATAAAAACATCTTACTTCTCCGCGTATGCTACATGGATGCCTGATGCCTATTACAGGCATCGCCAGTATGTTGCGGCACTCAAGGCTACGTCAGTCGAGTGCCATATGGCTCGGTTCAGCGAAAAAATGGCTCATTGCAGACAATGCGGTTCAAGCTGGAAGACGCACGAAGAAAAAGAAACGGACGTGCACTTTTCGCTTACATTTTTGGAAGACGCAATGGACGATCATTTTGATCGAGCCATTATCCTTAGTGCAGATAGCGACCACGTGCCAGCCGTTCGGCGTGTTAGAGCACGCTTCCCCCAGAAGCAGGTTTTTGTAGCGACGCCCCCAAACAGGCATCATCACGCCAGAGAGCTATTGAAGGTCTGTAATTCAGGCACCCAAATTACGCCGGGCCGCATTGCAAAATGCCTTTTCCCTGAATTTGTGCTCGATCAGAAAGGAGTAATTGTGGCAACGAGGCCGCTGACTTACTCCCCTTTGGCGTAAGTAGTCTAAATTTCAAACTGTGACACTGCCAAGCCCTACCCCAAGCCCTACCCTCGGTTTCTTCTGCAAGAAAAACGCTCTATGATGCGCGAGCATTTTCCGCTTTCGTGGCAAAGATTGCTCGCAGAAAATTATTTAAAACAAAGGAATAGATCGCGTGATCTCGCGCAATCTGATCCTGCGATCTAAAGCACATTACGAAAAAGGATAATCCAATTTATCACGAAATAACAGGCGAAAACGAGAATATAAGATAAGATCAGAATGCGATTCCGTCTGAACGCGTCCCGATCCAAGGCAGGAGAACCCGATGGCTGTTTATACCGAGGTGAGTGCCGAAGATCTGACCGAATTTCTGCGCGCCTATGATCTGGGGCCACTTGTCTCGTTCAAGGGCATTGCCGAAGGGGTGGAGAATTCCAACTACCTGCTGGAAACAGCGGGGGGGCGTTATATTCTCACCTTGTATGAAAAACGCGTCAAAAGCGAGGAACTGCCGTTTTTCCTCCATTTGATGACCCATCTGGCGGATCAGGGTATCCATTGCCCGCTGCCGATCAAGGCGCATGATGGCAAGGCTCTGCGCACTTTATGCGGCCGCCCCGCCGCCATGGTGAGCTTTCTCGAAGGCGTGTCGTATCGGCGCCCGACCCCGGCGCATTGCGCCGCTTTGGGTGATCAACTCGCGGCCTTGCATCAAGGGGCCAAAAATTTTCCCCACACCCGCCCCAACACCCTCTCGGTGGCAGGATGGCGGCCACTGGCGGAACAAGCGGGCGCGCAGGCCGATACGCTCGCCAAGGGGCTGGCCACCGCGATCACGCGCGAACTCGACCTGCTGGAGCGGGATTGGCCGCGCAATTTGCCGCAAGGGATCATCCATGCCGATCTTTTCCCCAACAATGTGTTGTTTGTGGGCGATACGCTTTCCGGCGTGATCGATTTTTATTTCGCCGCCACCGATGCCTTGGCCTATGATCTGGCGATCTGCCTCAATGCGTGGTGTTTTGAGC